>NZ_JARBDC010000058.1:0-47859 GCF_036577625.1 Paenibacillus sp. GYB003
CTGGGCGCCGCCGACTTGGCCGGCCGCGGGCTCGCGGCGGGCGACGTCGTCGTCGGCATCGCGGCGAGCGGCCGCACGCCGTACGTCGTCGGCGCGCTCGAGTACGCCCGCTCGGCGGGAGCGGCGACGATCGCCCTGGCGTGCAGCCGCGGCTCTGTCATCGGCGCGCTCGCCGACCGGGCGATCGAGGTGGCGGTCGGGCCGGAGGCGCTGACCGGGTCGACACGCCTGAAGGCCGGGACCGCGCAGAAGCTCGTGCTGAACATGATCAGCACGGCGACGATGGTTCGGCTCGGCAAGGCGTACGGCAACTTCATGGTCGACATGCAGCCGAGCAACGGCAAGCTGCGCCAGCGGGCGCGGAGCATCGTCGCGATGGCGACCGGGGCCGACGAGGCGGCGGTCGAAGCGGCGATGAGCGCGACGGGCGAGCAGATGAAGGCGAGCATCGTCATGCTGCTCGCGGGCGTCTCCGCCGAGGAGGCGTTCCGCCGGCTGGAGCGCGCGGGCGGTATCGTGCGCGAGGCGCTGCGCGACTAGCTCGAAACCTTGGCGAACGTTATTTCGAGAGTAACGGCCTTCGGGGCCTCTTATTCGGTGCCGGTAGCGTTGTTTTGGCCGACCTGCTCGGAAATCAGAGTCCCGAACATCCGCTAAATGTCCGTAACACCCGATTTCCGGTAAAATAAGGGGCAGGAAGGGCCGTTATCGGCAGACGCACGAATCATCACCTTACACGTCCGTCGAACCGGACGAAACGGAGGCGTTCAATATGGCGCTCATGCGCATCACGGGATCGTGGTTCGATTTTTATCACCCGAATCCGTACGAAGGGGACTGCTGGAACTCGACGACGCAGCGGTTTACCGAAGCCGACTGGGAGCTCAAGCTGACGGAGATGGCCGAGATCGGGCTCGACACGCTCGTGCTGCTGAACGTCGCATTGCACGGGAAGGCGTTTTACCCGTCGGACATTTGGTCGTACCGGTGGGACACGGTTTGCCCGGATCCGCTGGAAGCGGTGCTGAAGGCGGGCGATAAGCTCGGGCTGACGATCTATGTCGGGAACGGCTTTTATACGACGCCGATCATGGGAAGCTTGTCGACGAGCGGCGAGACGACGGCGCTCCGGTTCGATTTCGCCAAGGAGCTGGCCGAGCGGTACGGGCACCACGCTTCGTTCGCCGGCTGGTATTTGCCGGTCGAGGCGGCGATTTTCACCCATTTTCCCGATCACTATATCGCCTACGCCAACGAAATGTGCGGCTTCCTGCGCAAGCTCGGGCCGGAGAAAGTGCTGATCGCTCCGTACGGAACCCGCTCGATTACGGGCGACGCCCGGTTCGTCGATCAGCTTCGCTCGCTGGAGGTCGACTATATCGCCTATCAGGACGAAATCGGCGTCGACCGGACGACGTTCGAGGCGGTGGACGCGACGTTCGCCAAGCTGCGGGAAGCGCACGACAAAGCCGGCAAGCCGCTGTGGTCCGACCTGGAGCTGTTCCGCTTCGCGGGCAAAGTGCTCCATCCCGGGCCGTTCGAGCGGGTGAAGCGGCAGCTCGACATTTTGTCGAAGTATTCGGACAAAGTGCTCTGCTATCAATATTTGGGCATGATGAACAAGCCGGGCAGCCCGGTGCACGCCGGACACGAAACGTCGGTGCGGCTGTACGAAGATTACACGGCTTTCCTGCGCGACAACGGGCTGTGGGACGCCGCGGGGGAAACGGGAGGCGAGCGGAGCCGATGAAGCGGCAAGTCGTATTCGGAATCGACATCGGAGGAACGAACATCAAGTCGGGCATCGTCGACAATGAGGGAACAATCCTGCACGCCGACAATACGCCGACGGACGCGCAAGCCGGGCGCGATTCGCTGATCGGCAAGCTGTACGCGATCGCCGGACGGTACAAGGAGCTGGCCGCCGCCGAAGGCTGGGAGCCGCGCGGCATGGGCGTCGCGACGGCCGGCTACGTGAATGCGCGGGAAGGACGGATCGGCTACGCGACGTCGAATTTGCCGGGCTGGACCGGCGTGCCGCTGCGGGACAATATGTCGCGGGAAACCGGCCTGCCCGTGGCGCTCGTCAACGACGCCCACGCCTTCGCCATCGGCGAAGCGTGGATCGGCACGGGCAAGCCGCTCGAAGGCTTTCTGTGCGTGACGCTCGGCACGGGCGTAGGCGGCAGCTGGGTGACGAAGCATGGCGGGACGTACTTCGGCCGCGACGGCTATGCGGGCGGCTACGGCCATATCGTCATCCGTCACGGCGGCCAGCCGTGCAACTGCGGCTTGAGCGGCTGCTGGGAGCAGTACGCCTCGGTGCGGGCGCTTATGCGCCAGGCGGCGGAAGCGGGCCTGGACGAATCGGCGACCGGCGGCTCGGCGAAGAAGCTGTTCGAGCTCGCCCGCGAAGGGCACGAGACGGCGCTCGGCGTGATCGACCGGTACGCCGAATATGTGGCGCTCGGCATGACCAACTTGATCCACATTTTGAACCCCGAATCGATCGTCGTCGGCGGCGCGATTACGGCGCAGGGCGACTTTTTGTTCGACCGGATTCGCGGCAAGGTGAAGGAGCAGATCATGCCGGCTTACGATCCGGTGCGGATCGTGGCGGCGGCGCTCGGCGAGCAGGCCGGCCTCGCCGGCGCGGCGAAGCTGGCGTGGCAGGCCGCGGACGGCCGCTGAGCCTTGCATGGTTTGCATGAGGCCGGTAACCGCAACGCCGAATGGAGCGGGCGGATTTCCCGGCTGGCCCATAAGTGAAGACGCCCGATAACCGCTGTGCGAGCGGGAATCGGGCGTTCGTTTTAACGGGGCCGGGAAATAGCGGACGTTTGGGCCCCTTATTTTCGGCTGAGTTCCGGAAACTCTTATCGCTCGGTGTAGGGGAGGGGGAGGAGCTCTTTGTACGGAAGCAGGGCTCGCGTAAACAACGAACGCGACCGGGCGGCAGCGGTTGCGGATATGGGCCTGCGCAAGAAAAACCGTCAGGGCGTCAAATTCCTTCCCCCTGACGGTCTCGCTGACCTCACCCGCTCAGAAGCGCATACTCGTCCGGCTTGATGCCTTCGTACCGGACGAACGCGCGTTTGAACGAATACGCGTTTTCGTAGCCGACCAGTTGGGCGATGCGCGGCACTTCGCCTTTGCGCTCCCGCAGCAGCTCCTTGGCCCGTTCCATCCGCAGCCGGCACAAATAGTCGTAGAAATTGATCCCCGTCACTTCCTTGAACGTTTTGGAGACGCCGGACACCGACATCTGGAACTGCTCCGCCAGCTTTTTGAGCGACATGTCGGCGTTCGTATAGTTGCGGTTGACGTACAGCAGCAAGTCGTTGCCGAGCTCCATCGCAGATTGGGAGTTGGAGTAGCGGATCCGCTCGCAGATCAGCGTGCCGACCTCGTACACATAGCCCCATAAAGCTTCGACGTTGCGCTCCCGCGCCTTGCTGGCGTACTGTCTCGCGTAAATGTCCGCATCGATGTTCAGCTCGCCGAGCACGCGCAGCATCGTCTCCATGAGCGAGGCGATCAGCTTGGAGACGCTGGACTCCGAAAGCCGCCGGCTTTCGTTTTCCGCCCGCACTTCGTCGACGATCTGCGTCCACGTGTCCAAGTTGCCGATCTTCAAATTGTTGATCAGCTGCACTTCCCAGTCGGTCGGATAATAATAGTCGATCGCGGGCGTCGGGTCGTCGGCGTCGCGCATGCCGCGCCGTACGAACAGCTTGTATTGCAGCTGCTCGCTGGCCGTGTAATACGATTTGCTGATGCCGAGCAGTCCCTGCTCGACGGTGCCGAGCAAAATGTCGAGCCGGCCGCCGCAGCACGCCCGCAGCTCCTCCTCGACCTCCGCGGCGGCCGCCCGGATCGCCCGTTCGTCGAGCGGCGCGTCGGACGACGCGATGATCGCTTTCTCCGCGTTCGTCACCTCGAACAGCTGATACTCGATCCGATGGCGGCCCATGCTTTTTTCCACGGCCATGAACGTCAAAATCTCGATGTTTTTGATCGCTTCCATGTCGGAAATCCCGTCGTACACCGCATGAAAATCGAGCAGCAGCGTGCAAAAAAAAGTGTCGTCCGTATAGCGGAGACCGAACTGCAGCAGCCGGCTCGCCTGCTGCTCCTCCTTGAAGCAGCCTTTCAGCAGCCGCAGCAGCATATTCGACCGGGCCGCGCTTTTGTAGTCGCGGACGGACTGCTGCAAAGACTCGTTCTCGCCGAGCAGACGGTCGATCGACGTTTCGATCAGGTTGTATTCCGAGACGGGGCCGCCGCCCTGCCGCGGCGGCTCGACCCGCGACATGTGGGCCAGCTTGTGGAGCAGGGCGCCGAGCGGCCGGTAGCTCAGCCGGGCGAGCGCGTAGGCGGCGGCCGCGCCGACGACGATCGAAGCGGCGGCGGCAAGCAGCGACGCCAGCATATTGGGGATGCCGATCAATCGCTCGCCGGAATAGGCGACGGCGTACGTCCATTCGCTCACCTGGGAAGGGAGGACGAACGTTTCCGCTTTCTCGCCCCGCGTCGCCGGGCCGCCGTTCCCTCCGGCGAAAACGGGCGCCCCTCCGTCCGTTACGGTTAAGGAGACGGGGCCCGTTCCGCCGACGTACTGACGGAGGTAGGACGCCATATACGAGCTGTCGATGAACAGCAGCAGCACGGCCCGGGGATTGCTCACCACCTCCAGGCTTTGAAGTACGGGGACGACCCGCTTCTCCTCGCCCCAAAGCTTCATCGCCGCCGGCGGAAGCAGCTTCATGATGTGATAGTCCGCGGCCGTCTCGGACAAAGCGCGGCGCGTCTCGGGATCGAAGGCGGCGACGGAGCCGAAAAAGTAATCGGCGCCATAAATGCCCCAAGGCGACACGACGCGCTCCTTGCCGGGATACCAGACGGCGCCGAACGTCAAAATGCCCGATCCGTACGCGGCGTTTTGAAGGTCCTTGCGGATGTCCAGCTCTTTCAGCAGGTCGAACTCGCCATCGTACACGTTCTCGTCCGGCATATACTTTTTCACCCAGGCTTCGTCCGCGAAAATTTCCCCGAGCCGCTTCAGCTCCCTCAGCTTGGCGTCCGCGCCGTCCGCGATCCGTCTCGCGTCCTCCTCGTGCCTCTCGTGCATCCGGCGCTGCTCCTCCGCGGCGCTTTTCGCCAAATTGATCGCGCAAAAAATCAAGATCGGAATGATCAAAATCGCGGTATAGGACCAAAACGTTCGGCGAAACGTGCGGCTGCCGAACCGGTTACGGGACACTGAAACTGACACTGACACTGGATCGCACCTACCTTACCCCCGGCATTCGGTTAATTGACGCTGTTGTATCGGTCGTGAAGCTGCTGGTCGATTTGGATCAGCTGGTCGAGTCCGAGCTTTTTCAGCTCGGCGATGTAGGAATCCCAGCCGTCGAGCGACTTTTGCCCGAGCGCCAGCTTCGTCGCCAGCTCGCTCGAATACGTTGTCAAGTTCGTCAAAATTTTCGTCTTCGTTTCCAGCTGCTTGTCGTCGGGAATGGCCAAATAGTTTTGATTCATGTTGACGAAATACGGCTTGTATTTCAACATGTTCAGCTCGTGCTCCGCTTTGTACGGCGGCACCTGATTCAGCTCGAATTCCAGATTGGCGAACTGCACCCGCGGAAAAACGGTATCGCCGAACAGCCGGCTACCGTTGGTCGTGCCTTTTTTGGCGATTTCCTCGTCCGTCCCCTGGTTGATAAACAGCTTCGCGCCGTTCGCGTCTTTTTTGTACGTCAGACCTTCAATGCCCCAGTATAGCAGATCGGCGTATTTCTCGGAGTAAATGATGTCGAAAAATTTGATCGCCGCCTCGGGATTTTTGGCGTCCTTCGTAATCGCATATTTTTGCCAAACGAGATGCGGCGGCTCGAGCTGCGCGGCCGGGGTAATGCCGTCGACCGCCTTGAGCGGCATCAGCGGCAAATATTCGCCGCCGCCCTTGATCGTCGGCTCCCGCGACATGCCGAGATTGTATTCGTGCGAGGAGGCGACTTTGTTTTCCGTCACCTTCTGCTGAATTTGCTCGCTCTTCGCGCCGATCAGGCTCGTATCGAGAACGCCGGCCTTGATAAGCTGCTGGATGTAGGCGAAATACTCCTTCACGCCGGGCTGGTACCAGGGGGAGACGACTTTTTTGTTTTCCACGTCGACGGCCGTAATGTCCGTGCCGAGGCCGAACCATTGGGCGATCGCCCCGCCGAAGTTGGACGGATCGTAGACGAGCACCTCGTCCGCCTGTCCGTTGCCGTTCGCGTCCCGGTCGCGGAACGCCTTCAGCGTCTCCAAATATTCCTTCGCCGTCGTCGGAACCGGCAAGTTCAGCTTTTCCAGCCAGTCTTTGCGGATCGTCATCGTGAGCGCGACCGGGGCCAGCTCCTTGTCCTTGTACGTTTTGATATGCAGGTTGCTGAACCAGTACATTTTGCCGTCCGGGGACGTCGTCGATTTTTTGGCGAACGGGAACAATTTCGTATACATGTTTTTGATGTTGCCGTTGCCGTACTTGTCGATGAGCGCGTTCAAGTCCATAAGGACGCCCTGCTTCGCCAAATTGAGCAGCGTCGTATTGTCGAGCGCCGACACGTTGACGATGTCGGGAAGCTTGCTGCCGGACGCCATCCGCGTTTTGATGACGACGTTGTACTGCTCGTTCGGCACGAGCTCGTAATCGAGCTGCAAATTCGCCTCGTTGAGCATCTTCTGCACTTCTTTCCACACCGGGTACTTCTCCCGGTCCTCGAACTTGATATATTTGTTCGCGCCGGACGGGCCGAGCATGCGCAGCTTCATCGGCTCCGCGGCGTTCGCGCCTCCGCCTTCGCCGGATTTGGCGTCTTTGTCGTTGCAGGCGGCCAGCGGCAGTATCGCGAGCGCGGCGGCTAGCGCGGCGGCGCACCATTTTTTGGTCATGGGCATAGCGGACGTTCCTCCTAAACGTGTCGTCGGCCGGAGCTATTCCTTCAGCGAGCCGAGCAAAGCTCCTTTGACGAAATATTTTTGAAAAAACGGGTACGTAAACAGCACCGGCAGCGTCGTAAATACGATGATCGCGTATTTCAGCTGAATGTTCGTCAGCATGTTGGACGCCGCGTTCCGGGCGTCTTCCATCGACAGCATTTTCAAGTCGACGGTTTGCTGCACGATGACGCGGTACAAATACATTTGCAGCGGATGCAGCTTTTCGTTCGGCAAATAGACGAGGGCGTCGAACCAGCTGTTCCAGATGCCGACGATCGTGTAAATGGCGACGACCGCCATGATCGGCTTTGAAACCGGTATCATAATTTTGAAAAGAAGCTGCAGATGGGAAGCGCCGTCCACGAACGCCGATTCCTTGAGCGATTCCGGTATCGTCTGGAAGTAAGTCCGGACGAGAATGATGTTCCAAATGCCGACGGCGCCGGGGATGATGATCGCTCCCATCGTGTTGTACAGCCCGAGCTTGTTCACGAGCAGGTAAGCCGGAATCAAGCCCCCTCCGAAGTACATCGGGACGAGCAAATAGCGGACGACCCACCGGCGCCCCGCCAAATTGCGCACCGTCAGCGGATAGGCGCCCAGCACGGCCATCAGGCAGTTGAGCGCGGTGCCGCACGATACGTAGATGATCGTGTTCAAGTACGCCCGCCACATTTTCGCGTCGCCGACGATCAGCTCGTAAGAGCCGAGGAAAAAGCCTTTCGGATACCAAAACACGTTCATCGCCGCCACCTCCATCGGCGAGCTGATCGACATGATGACGACGAAGTAGAACGGATACAGCGTAATCAAACAGATGAGGAGGGCGAGAATGTAAAAGACGGCGTCCGCTATCCGCGAGCCTTGCCGGATCGCGTTTCTCGGCTGCGGATGGCGCTGGCGCCGTAGCGCGGGAAACATAGGTTGGCGTCCTCCTTACCATAGCGCATAGTCGGTAAATTTGCGGCTTAAATAGTTCGCCCCGTACATGAGCGAGAAGTTGATGACGGCCGTGAACAGGCCGATCGCCGCGCCCGAGCTGAAATTGCCGCCGAGCAAGCCGTCGCGGTACAAATACGTGCCGATAACGTCCGCCGTCTCGTACAGCGACGGATTGTAGATGAGCATAATGAATTCGCTGTTGGCCGAAAACAGCCCCCCGATCGCGAAAATGAGCAAAATGAACACGGTCGGGCGGATCGAAGGCAGCGTAATATGAAGCATTTGCTTGAACCGGCCCGCGCCGTCCATTTTGGCCGCTTCGTACAGATGCGGATCGATCGACGACATCGACGCCAAGTACAGGATGCTGCTCCAGCCGAACGACTTCCAGATCGTCGAGATCGTATAGACGGCGGGGAAATAGTTCGGCTCGGTGTTGAACGGGATCGCCGTTCCGCCGAACCATTTGATGAAGGCGTTTACGATTCCGTCCGCGTCGATGAACGACAGCACCATGCCCGCCACGACGACGTTCGAGATGAAATGGGGCAAGTAGCTGGACGTCTGCACGAATTTTTTGAAAAAGCCGGCCCTCAGCTCGTTCAGCAGCAGTGCGAACAAAATCGGCACCCAGAAGCCGAAAATGAAATAATAGAAGCTGAGCACGAACGTATTGCGCAGCAGTCTCCCCGCATACGGCCCGTTGAAAAAGTCGATAAAATGTTTGAAGCCGACCCAGTCGACGGCTCCGTCGAACGACAGAAACGGCCGGCCGGGGAAATAGTTTTGGAAGGCGATGACGATGCCGTACATCGGAATGTAAGAGAAAATAAAAATGTGCAGCAGCACGGGCAGCATGATGAGATACAGCTGCACGTTGTCGCGCCTTCGCCTGCTCTTAAGCTTCATCGCTCCGGCGGTAGCTTTCATGATTCTCCCCTTTGCACTCGGATTTGCGGCGGCCGCCTGCATGTTCTTTCAGCATAAAAGCTGCCCGCCGCACAGGCAACAAACAAAATTTGAAGGGCGCCGCAATTTTTGCGGCCGCGTCGGACAAGCTAGCGGAAGCGCCTGTGAACCGGGGATCGCTGCCTGGAGCGCGGGCTGGCGAGGGAATAGCCGTGTTTTCCAGTCGGAGCCCTATACGTTATGATAGAAGAGAGGCTTTTCGCCGGGCGAACGAGCCGATGGACGCAAGTGGAAAGGATGACGGAACGAATGGCTAACATTGCGCAAAATTTAACCGAATTGATCGGCAATACGCCGCTGCTGGAGCTGCGCGGCTTCGCCGCCAAAGAACGGCTTTCGGCCAGGCTGCTGGCGAAGCTCGAATATTTCAATCCGGCCGGCAGCGTCAAAGACCGGACCGGCTACGCGATGATCAAGGATGCGGAAGCGAAAGGGCTGCTGCGCCCGGGCTCGGTCATCATCGAGCCGACGAGCGGCAATACCGGCATCGCGCTCGCTTTCGTGGCGGCCGCTCTCGGCTACCGGCTGATCATTACGCTGCCGGAGGCGTTCAGCGTCGAACGGAGGAAGCTGCTGAAGGCGCTCGGCGCCGAGCTCGTGCTGACGCCGGCCTCCGAAGGGATGCAGGGGGCGATCCGCAAGGCGGAGGAGCTGGCGGCCGAGCTGCCGAACGCGTTCATTCCGCAGCAGTTCGCCAATCCGGCGAACCCGGACGTGCATCGGCGGACGACGGCGGAGGAAATATGGCGCGACACGGACGGGGAAGTCGACATTTTCGTCGGCGGCGTCGGGACCGGCGGCACGATCAGCGGCGTCGGCCGGGCGCTGAAGGCGAAGAAGGCGTCCGTCCGCATCGTTGCGGTCGAGCCTTACGATTCGCCGGTGCTGTCGGGCGGGAAGCCGGGCTTCCATAAAATCCAGGGCATCGGCGCGGGCTTCGTGCCGGACGTGTACGACGCTTCGGTCGTCGACGAGATCGCGAAGGTGTACAACGAGGACGCGTTCGAGACGGCGCGCAGGCTGGCCAAGACGGAAGGGCTGCTCGTCGGCATTTCGTCCGGCGCGGCCGTTCATGCGGCCGCCGAGCTGGCGGGGCGGCCCGAGAACGCGGGCAAGACGATCGTGGCGCTGCTCCCGGACACGGGAGAGCGGTACTTGTCGACGTCGCTGTTTCAGGACGAGTAGGGCGGGGAGGCCGCCGAAGGAGTCCAACACCAAAACCTCCAACCCGAATGCGGCGTTGGAGGTTTTGGTTTGGAGCGCTAACGTTCAAAAGCACACTATCCGCCGGGCGCGAGCGCCGTTTTGGCGGAATAGTGTGCGAAAGAACGTTAACGCGCCGATCAGCAGGCCGAGCCCGCCTTAAACCGGCTCGACGACCGGCCAATCCAGCTCGATGCCGGCGCCAGCGAGCCGGTTTTGGAAGTCGCGCAGGTGCGTCTCCGTATTGCGCACGTCTCGCGGCCTGAGGCCGGTGTCGAGGCAATACGCGGCCAAATAGCCGGCCGCCTCGCCGACGTTCCATTCGACCGGATGCAGCCGGTAGCAGCCGTTCGTCAAATGCGTCACCCCGATGTTTTTGCACGCGGGAAGCAAGTTGTCGACCCGGACCGGGATCAAGCTGCCGAGCGGAATTTGGAACGGACTGACGGGAATATAGAAGCCTTCCCGCCCGCCCGTCGTCGGATGAAGGTCGATCCGGTAGCAGCCGACGCCGACCGAATCGGCGAACTTGACCGCTTCCTTCCGTCCGTGAACGGCCGGATTGACGTGCTGCTCCAAAACGGTGAATTCCGCGCGAATGCGGCGCGATTCGCGAATATACGGAGCCTTCGCCAGTCCGTCCTCCGTGCCGACGACGTCCTTGCGCAGGCGCAAGCCCGGGTAGCCTTTCCCGCCGTCCGGCCGCGGCGCCTCCGTCTGCAGCCAGTACAGCAGGCTGAGGCTCAAATTTTTGGCCCGCCGAAGGTGACGCTCCCGTTCTTCGTCGTCGACATCGATAATGTTGCCGAGCCAATAGTCGTTTTGCGGCCAGTTGACGAGCGTAATGTCGCTGGCGAACGTGCCCGGGACGAAATTCGTCTTGTCGATCGAGCGGCGGTAATCCCACAGCGGGAATACGCCCTTCTCCGGCACCCTGAACAGGCTGAACGACTTGAACGGGCTCAAGTTCGACGTCGCCCAGCTCAGCATGACGTCTTTCATGAACGGTGCGCGATACGTTTTCCAAAACTCGTAGTCGTCCGGCTTCGCGATCGTATGATCTTCGCCTTCCCGGTAATCCATCGCGAAGACGATCGTGAACGACTGCACGTCGTCCGGCTCCGAGTCGCCGTCCAGCGCGTTCGGCTCGCCGGTTTCGGCTTTCGATTCCGCGCCGGACACGTACTCGACTCCGGCGAGCGGCAGCAAATCGCCGCATTCCGTCGCGTCCAGCACGTAGGGCGCCCGAAGCAGCTCCTCTTCGCCGCTCGGCGTATGGCGAACCGTTACGCTCGTCACCCGATCGCCTTCGGACGCCGCCGCGACCGGCTTGCGGTTCAGCAAAATCGTGACGGCTCCGCTGTGCACATAAGGCGCCAGCATATCCTCCAGCACGGCCAGCGCCGCGCGAGGCTCGACGCACAGACGGCTGACGATCGCGTTGCCCGGGTTCAGCCGCGGGTTCGCCGCCGCCTCCGGCGTCAGCGGGAAATTCCGCTTGTAATACTCTCTCACCTTATCGCGGAACGTCCGGTACGTCCGCGTGCAGCCGAACTGCTCGATCCAGCGGTGCTCGTCGGGCGGGACGGCCTGACTCGTCACCTGGCCGCCGATCCAATCCGTTTCCTCGGTCAAAACGACCGATTTGCCCGATTTCGCCGCGGCGAGTGCGGCCGCGCAGCCGCCCAACCCTCCGCCGACGATCAGGATGTCGCATTCCTTAACAGTCGTCATCCGGTTTCACATCCTATTTCGTTACGGATTGCTCCAGCCACTTGCCGATCCGATCCGCGTATTTTTTCGTAATGTATTGGGGCCGGGTAATGGCGCCGCCGACGACGACGTATGCCGCTCCCGCCTCAAGCGCTTCCTCCGCCTCGGCCGGGCTCCAGATGCGCCCTTCGGCGACGAGCGTCGCCTTCGTCAGCCGCTTCGCCAGCTCGCGCACGAGCTCGAGATCGGGCCCTTCCTGCTGCGGGCTGTACGGCGTATAGCCGGACATCGTCGTCGAGACGAAGTCGGCTCCGAGCGATTCGGCGAGCAGCCCTTCCTCCAGCGTCGAAATGTCGGCCATCACCGCCACGCCCGCTTCATGGCAGTGCCGGATGAGCGGCACGACGCGCTCCATGCGGTCTTCCCGGTTCGTCATATCCATGGCGACGACGTCCGCGCCCGCTTCGATAATCGCCTGCACGTCGACGAGCTCCGGCGTGATGTAAATGTCCGAGCCGGGAATGTCGCGCTTCAGCAGCCCGATGACCGGCAAGCCGACGGCCGCCTTGATGTCGCGAATATCGTCCGGCCCGTTCGCGCGGATGCCGATCGCTCCGCCTTGCTGCGCGGCCTGCGCCATGCGGGCCATCGTCCCTTGCCAGTACAGCGGTTCGCCGGGCAGCGCCTGGCACGACACGATCAATCCTCTACGTTCGAATATCGGTTTCATGCGCAATGAACACTCCTTGTTTGTTCTAAGATGAGCGAACGGCCTCAGCTCGTCGTTCCGTCCAAATAAATGGCGCTAAGCAGCGCGGCAAACGTGGCCGCCTTGCGGAACGTCGTCGTAACCGGCGACCGCTCGGGGTCGTCGTGCTTCACTTTCGGCCGGAAATAGGCGGCGCCTTCCCGCTCCATGCCGTCCCCGATTTCCCGCAGCCGTCCCGCGACGTAAGCTTGCGCTTCGCCGATATGAGGGACGCGCGACAGGGCGAGCACGATTTCCGGCACGTTCGGCCAATCGCGGCACCACCACGGCGCCTCGTTGTCGTCGTTCGGTCCGTCCCGCAGCGCCTGCAGCACCGTATGGACGGCCTCCTCCTCGATGCGCTTCCAGCGCTCGCGAAGCGGCTCCTCCAACAGCGGCAGCAGCGTGTGGGCGAACGCGACGATCGTCACTTGGTACGCGACGCTGTTGCCCATGCCGACCGAACCGTCCCACAGCTCCGTATACGGCCACCAGCCGGGACTATGCCGCCCGAACCGGTCGGCCACGTGGGCGACGGTGCGCCGGATTTGGCTCAAATAGGCCGGATTGCCGGTTAGCTCGTAAGCCCGGCCGAGCGTATGCGCCGCGTAAATGTCGCCGTTCAGCACGTCGTGCATGCGGGCGTTCGGATTTTTATAAATGGCGCAGGGATTTTCCTCCGCCACCTGCGTCAGCAAATAATCGGCGGAACGGATCAGGCTCGTTTTCGCGGATTCGTTCCGCGTCGCCTTGTAGACGTGATAAAGGCTGTTCGCCGAAGCTCCGATTTCGGCGATGTCGACGGTACCCTGCTCGCCTTTCTTGACGTAATACGGCTGACCGAACGCTCCGCTCGGCAGCTGCCGGCGCAGCACGTCGTCGATCAGCGCGGCCGCGGTTTCCGTATCGGCTTCGCTGCCCGACGCGCCGCCCAGCATGGCGTACAGGCAGGCGGTTTCCGCCGTCGTGCAGCAGCTGGCCCGATCGCCGAGCTCATCGTCCAGCACGTACAGGTTGCCCGACTCGTCGCGGCGCAGCAAGCCGTCCATATACGATTTCAATGTCGCGGCAAGCGATAAAATAGGCTCCATCGGATACATTCTCCTCGCACGGTAGTATGGGAAAATAGAACGGCATACTACAGATTATAGCACAAGATGGAGAAAAGTTTCCTTTGAAAATCATATTGTGAAGAAAATATTCATTCGAGACAATGCCCGTAAGCACGGCGGCGGCATCCGGCCGGCGCCCGCTCCGAAGGCCTATGAATTTGGCTCCAAGCTTGAATTGCGGCGGCGAAAAAACTACAATGGATAGTAACGATGGATTGGATACAAAATCCTTTTCGACAAAATAATTTGGAATCGGATTCCATTATTGATCATGAATGGCGCAAGGACAACGCCTCCCGGTTATTGACATTGACACTGCAACCGGGCATCGGATACAATTTCGACAAGAAACGACGCAGTTCTGCTCGGCAACGAACGGAGACTGCTTCTTTTCGCGTTATCCCGTTTTTCGGGTCCGATTGCAAACGTTTCATTTTTTTCATTTACATAAGGGGGTGGGGAAGGTGGCGACCAAGCTTGCGCGGCTGTTTCAAAAAACGACGTTCAAACGGAAGCTGTACCTATACTCGCTCCTATTGTGCATTGCGCCCGTGCTGCTGCTGGGCGCCGTTTCTTCCGTCATCGCCTCCCGGATGGTGCAGGAGGAAGTCGATCACAATCATCAAATCATTTTGCGGCAAATCCAGCTGCAGGTCGATCATTTCCTGCAAGCGCTCGATAAAGCTTCGATCGATCTGGCGAACAATTCGATCATCGAGAAATCGGTCCAGCTGGGGGCCTCGATGCAGCATTTGGATACGACGCTCGACATGATCGACCTGCTGCAGCGGCAGCGCAACTTTTCCGACATTCCGTTCCACATCTCGATCCTGTACGGCAACTACGGGCAAGTCTATTCGAACCGCGACGGCCTGATGAGCCAAAACGACTTCGTCTACGCGGAAATCGCCCGCCAATTGAACGCGAAATATACCGGCCCCGTCGTCATAGCGCCCCGGACGTACCCGAATCAGGACGAGCTGCTCGTCATCCGGTCCGTGCCGCTGTTCGTCACCGACAAAGCCGACGGCTTCGTCATGCTGCACGTTCCGTCCGGCCAGCTCAGCTCGTTCGTGCAGAGCGTCCGTCTCGGCGACGGGCGGAAGCTGCTCGTCATGGACGACAAAGGCACGGTCGTGGCGAGCCACGATCCGGCGGAAATCGGCACGCGCATCAATGCATCCGGGCTGTACCGGTATTGGACCGATCCGTCTTCGGCGAACGAGGTCGAGCTGGACGGCGTTTCGTACCAAGTGTCGATGGAGCGGTCGGCGTTCAACGACTGGACTTATTTGGCGCTGACCGAGAGCTCCTTGCTGACCGGCAAAGCGAGGCGGATCGAAACGGTAACGTGGTCGTTCGCCGCCGCGCTGCTGGCGATCTGGATCGGCATCGCTTTGTTCGGCACGAACCGGCTGTACAATCCGATCCAGCGGCTGGCGAGCAAATTTTCCGGCGAAGGACGCGGCGCGCCGAACGGCCGCGACGGCTTGGAGGCGCTCGATTCGTACATCCATCATATGGCGCTGACGAACGACCGGCTGCAGCACCGGCTCGACGAGCAGCTTCCTTATATGAAGGAAACGGTATATCAGCAGCTGCTGCGCGGCGAGATGGACGACCGCGACATTCGCGAGAAAACGGAGCATTACGGCTTCCCGCTGAAGGGGAACTGGTTTTTCGTCTGCCTCGTCGATCTCGACGAGTTCGGCCGTTTCCGCGAAAGGTACAAGGACAACGACCGGTCGCTGCTCTTTTACGCCCTTCGCAAAATGTGCGAGGAGCTGTGCGAGCAGGAGCCGGAATTATCGTGCGTGACGGCGTCGCCGCTTCCCGGCCAGGTCGCGATCGTTCTCGGCGCGGACCGGGCGGACGAGGCGATCGAGCGCAAGGTGACGGAGCTGGCCGCCCAGATCAACGACAAAGTGAGACAATACTTCCCGTTTACCGTAACCGTCGCGCTCAGCCGGCCGGGCAAGGAATACCGCAGCATCGCCGAGTCGTACCAGCAGTCGCTCGAGCTGCTCAGCTACCGGCTGCTGCTCGGCCATAACCAGTTCATCACGCCGGCCGATTTGAAGCCGGCCGTTCAGCAGTCCCGCCTCGCGATCGTCAGACGGCAAAAAAAGATCGTCTCGAACATTACCCAGGGCGATCTGGAAGGAGCGGCGGCCGAGCTCCGGGAGCTCGTGCGGGACGTGCCGCAATATGTGCAAAACTCCGAGACGGTGCTCGGGCTGTTCGCCTATTTGATCGGCGAGCTGGACATGCTGCTGCAGGACATCGGGCTCGATCCGAAAGCGTTTTTCCCCGACGATCCGTATAAGGAGCTGTACGCCAAAACGAGCCTGAACGAGGTAACCTCGTGGCTGACGGACGTCATCTTCCCGTCCGTCGCGGGCCATATGGGCAGCCTGCGGATGTCGAAGCAGAAAACGACGATTCGGCAGGTACTCGCTTACATCCACGAGCGGTACGACACCGATTTGTCGCTGCAGCACGTCGCCGACCGGTTCGACCTGTCGCCGTCCCAGCTCAGCCGCCTGTTCAAGGAGGAGACCGGGATTCATTTCGGCGACTACTTGATCGAATACCGGATGGAGAAAGCGAAAGAGTTTCTCGTCCATACCGATATGCCGATCAAAGACATTTCGGAAAAGCTTTGCTACACGTCCGTGCAAAATTTCACGCGCATTTTCAAGCAAATCGTCGAAGTTCCGCCGGGCCAATACCGGAAACGGTACCGGGATGCCGAGCCGGCCGAGGCGGAGCATGCATCCTCCGACGCGTAGGAGGACAGAACCGAAAAAAGGATGAAAGAAACGTTGACGCTTCGCTTCGGAGCGTCTTTTTTCTTAACAAAATCTTTATCTTTCGATGCGTTTTGTTTATCTTTTGCGTCCCCGCAACTGATAATTGCGCTTAAAAACCGGGTGCGGGTATGCTACGGACATGGACAGGCACAGATGGGACTCGCGAAAGGGGACGAAACAACCAGATGAAAACGCACTCAGCGGTGTCGCCGCCGACCGGATCGGGCCCTTCGGCATGGTCGCGGACGAGGACCCGCATTTGGAAAGACCGCTATTTGCTGCTGCTGGGCCTGCCGGGGCTCGCCTATTTTCTCGTTTATAAGTATGCCCCGATGTTCGGCCTTTACTTGGCCTTTATCGATTTTAACCCGTTTCAGGGCATTTTCGGCAGCGATTTCGTCGGCATGGCGCATTTCAAGCGCATTTTCTCGGACAGCGAAGTGCTGCGCGTGCTGTGGAACACGCTGTACATGTCGTTTTTGCAAATCGTGTTCGCGTTTCCGATGCCGATCGTGCTGGCGCTCATGCTGAACGAGATTCGCAACCAGGTGTACAAGCGCCTCGTGCAGTCGATCATTTACTTGCCGCACTTTTTGTCGTGGGTCGTCGTCGTCGGCATCTGGATCATCTTTTTCCGCGGCGAAGGGCTCGTCAACGTCTTTTTGCGCGAGACGTTCGGCTGGCAATCGATTCCGTTCCTGACCGATCCGTCGTTTTTCAAGCCGATGATCGTTACGCAGGTCATTTGGAAGGAAGCGGGCTGGGGCACGATCATCTTCCTCGCGGCGCTCGCCGGCGTCAATCCGAGCTTGTACGAGGCGGCGGTCGTGGACGGCGCAAGCCGCTTGCGCCAAATTTGGCACATTACGCTGCCGGCGATCCGGTCGACGATCGTCATCATGCTCATTTTGCGGCTCGGTACCGTTATGGACAGCGGCTTCGAGCAGGTGTTCCTCATGCTGAACCCGTTCAACGAGGATACGCAAAACGTGCTCGATACGTTCGTTTTCTACAAAGGCATCGAGCAATCCGACTACAGCTTCGCCACCGCCGTCGGCTTGTTTAAAGGGTTCGTCGGGCTCGTGCTTGTCATGTCGGCGAACCGGCTGGCCAAAAAATTCGGCGAGGACGGCGTCTATTGACGCCGGAAGGAAAGGGGCTGCACCTGCAACCATGAAAGACAAATCGTTATCGAGCCGCGTCCTCGACGTGTTCAACTATACGTTGCTGGCGGTCATCGCGGCGCTCATGCTGTTTCCGTTTCTGTACGTAATCGCCGTATCGTTCTCGTCCTACAAAGATTACATGCAAAGCGACTTTATGCTCATTCCGAAGGAATGGGTACTGGACGCCTACCAATACATTTTCGCGTCGAAATCGTTTTTGCGCTCGCTGTGGGTGACCGCGCTCATTACGGTCATCGGCACGTTCGTCAACCTGGCGTTTACGTCGTCGTTCGCATACACGCTGTCGCGGCCCGTCTTCGGCCAAAGGCCCGTAACGTTTCTCGTTCTGTTTACGATGCTGTTCAATGCGGGCATGATTCCGACTTACCTGGTCGTCAAAGAGACCGGGCTGATGAACACGATTTGGGCGATGATCTTGCCCGTGGCGATCGCGCCGTTCAACCTGATCGTCATGCGGCAGTTTTTCCAAAGCATTCCGAGCGAGCTGCACGAGGCGGCGACGATCGACGGAGCGAACGATCTCCAGTCGTTCTGGAAAATCATTTTGCCGTTGTCCAAGCCGTCTCTGGCCGCGTTCGGCCTGTTTTACGCGGTGATGCACTGGAACAACTACTTCAGCGCCATTTTGTACATGAACGATCAGAAATGGTGGCCGATCCAAACGATTTTGCGGCAAATCGTCGTCGTCAACGAAGCGCAAAACTCGCTGGCGAACGGACAAATTTTGCTCGAAAACGCGCCGCCGGCGGAAACGATCCAGATGGCCGCGATCATCGTCGCCACGGTGCCGATTTTGATCGTGTACCCGTTTCTGCAAAAGCATTTCGCCAAGGGGGTGATGCTCGGCTCGGTGAAAGGGTAAGCTGATGCGTAAGATAAGCAGGGGAAACGTATTCGTACGACTGCAAGCGACTTATTTAACTGAAGCGAGAGGGGATCTGACCAAATGGCTATGAAGAAACTGCTGGCGGCCGGTCTTGTCGTAGCGTTGTCGGCTACGGCCGCGGCGTGCGGTTCGGCGAAACAAGAGGAGAAGCCGGCGGACGGCGCTGCGAGCGGCGGTCAATCGAATTCGGCGAAAAAACATACGATCACGATGATCGATTACCGCTACGGGGCGCTGCCTCCTTCGGACGGCAAAGGCATTCAAATGATCAACGAGAAGTTCAACGTGGACTTCAAGCCGCAATACGTCGTCCGCTCCGATTATACGCAGAAGCTGAGCGCCGTCGTCGCGTCGGGCGACATTCCGGATATCATCATTCTCGAAGCGCCGGACGCGAACTTCTACAAGTGGGCGAAGCAAGGGGCGTTCCTGCCGCTTGACGAATACATGAGCAAGTACGAATCGTTCAAGCTCATTCCGGAAAACGTGCGCAAGGCGGTCATGGTCGGCGGCAAAACGTACGCGATCCAAAAATATTTGACCGAAAACTACGACCTGACGCCGATGATCCGCACCGACTGGCTCGACAAGCTCGGCCTGAAAATGCCGACGACGTACGAAGAGCTGAAGCAAGTGGCGATCGCCTTCACGAAAAACGACCCGGACGGCAACGGCAAAGCCGACACGTACGGTCTCGCCATGGCGGAAAACATCAACCCGCAGTACGCGATGGGCACGTATTGGGATCTCAACGCCTGGTATCATAAAAACGAGCAAGGCCAGCTCATCCCGGGCTTCATCTCGAACGCCCGCAAAGATCACGTGCAATGGCTCGCCGACTTGTACAAGGAAGGCGCCATCACGAAAGACTTCGCGCTCACGAACTGGAGCAACGTCAATACGAAAGAGTTTTACGCGGGCAAAGCGGGCATTTTCATCGGTACGCCGCGCGGCATGAACCCGTCCTGGATGCAGGGGCTCGTCGACGTGAATCCGAACGCCAAGCTGGCGCCGATTCCGGCGTTCAAAGCTCCGGACGGCAGCCAAGGCTTTACGTCCTCCTCGGGCTACTACGGTCTCGTTATGCTGAGCGCCAAGCTGAAGGACGATCCGGACAAAGTGAAACGGATCATGGAAATGATCGACTTCGGCCGGAAGTTTTATCCGCTCGAGCAGCGCAACGCCGGCAACAAAGATTTCGACTGGCTGAACGGGCTCGAAAACCAAGGCTACAAAATCGTAAACGGTTCGGTGCAGCGCGAACTTGAAGAAAAAGGCATGGCTCCGATGAACTATTTGCCTGACAGCCGCATGTGGGCGCCGAGCGACGACGCGAACGGCTATTCCAAAGAATATACGGTGCCGCTGCTGCGCGACGTGGCCGCCCAATTCGAAGCGATGCACAAAAACTTGAAGCATTACGTCAACCCGGTCAACGCTGTCTTCTCCGAAACGAGAGCGACGAAAGATTCCGAGCTGAGCAAATTCCTGTACACCGAGCAAACGAAAATGATTTTCGGCGAAAAACCGATTTCCGACTGGGACAAAATGGTGAAAGAATGGATGGATAAGGGCGGCGCGCAAGTGATCAAAGAAGTGAACGACGCCCTGAAAGAATCCGGCTTCACCGGACCTCAGTGGAAGTAAGACGGTACTAGGGAAAATATGAAGAAGACCGGCCTCGTCCGGTCTTCTTTTAGTTTGTTGTCGACGGAACGAATCGTAGTATGCTTATCGGCGGAAAAAACGGTCGTTTTTCAGGCTAACGAATCCGGATATCGCTATCCAGCCCAAAAATGGAAGAAAACGATCCGGTTTGCCGGCAATAGCGATACGGGAGTTCGTAAACAAATCGAATCCCCCGCATTCAGCTCCGATAACGATTGCACGGTTCGTAAGCCGTATGACCGAGGGAATGGGGTGAGGCGGAGCGATTGCGGATTCGAAAGTAAGAAAATAACAGCATTTGCTTTCAAAAGAAAAAAAAGAAAGTGCAATATTATCGTAACGAAGTGCAAGCGGGACTGTGCTATAATCGCCAAGTACTATTGAAAACGCATCCAATTCGCAGGGAAGGGAGTCGATGAAATGGTCTGATTCGCAATCGTCGGCCGATAGGAACGAGGGCAATTCATGAGCGTTCGGGAGGCGATTTTAGCGGAAGTTTCCTTATGTCAGCGACGATCTCGGGCCGCCTGAACCTATTGTGGAATCGGCCGGGACAACCCGGTCCTTTCCCGCATGGTTCGAACCGCAACAAAAATGCGTGATGGGAGAGTGGTCATTCATGAACCGTTATGGGCGCTATTGGATGAACAACATGATACGCATTCTCGTAATCGTTTTGACATGGGGCTGTTTGTTGCCGTTTCCTTTTGTTTCCGCGGGCGTCTCGCATGCGGAAGCGGCGAATTTGGCGCCGAACGGAGGTTTCGAAATGGTTTCTCCCGCGTCGGGAGGGGGATGGACCGGTTTGGCGGCGGACGGCTGGTCGACTACCACGTTTTCCGGATCAGCCAAGATGAGCGTGGACCGGAGCGTATATCACGAAGGAACGGCTTCGCTCTCCTTCCAAGCGGAAGTTCCGACCCGCGCGGCGGTCGGCCGCGCCGTCCCGATCAGAGGAGGCGGCTACTACGACATCGGGGCGTGGGTGAAGACGGCGAACCTCGTTTCGGGCGAATTGGGGGCGACGTTCCGTCTCCAATTTTACGATGCAAGCAACGTGAATTTGAACCGCCACATCACGTTCGGCTCCATCAAAGGGACGCAGGATTGGACGCATGTCCGCAAAGTGTTTCAGGCTCCGGCGGGCGCTACTCGGGTCCTGATCGAGCTGTTTATATGGAATGCGACCGGTACCGCCTGGTTCGACGACGTGCGGCTTTCCGAAATCGGCAGCTACGTTCCCGTAACGGGCGTCGCAGCGGATTGCCGAACGAGCGGGCTTACGGTCGGGCAGCAAGTGTACATGCCGACGACGGTTCAGCCCGCCCATGCGACCGTACCGGATTTGACCTGGTCGTCTTCCAACCCGAATGTGGCAACAGTTGCGGGCGGAACGGTAACGGGGGTCGGCATCGGTACGGCAACCGTGACCGCCCAGTCGGCGGACGGCCCGAAAGCGTCCTGCACCGTGACGGTGAGCGCCGTTCCGGGGACGAACCTGATCGCGAACGGCGGCTTCGAGTCGTACACGCCGGGAACGGGCAGCGGTTGGACCGATCGGCGCGCGGACGGTTGGGGCACCGGTACGTTCACCGGCAGCGCAGTGGTCACGGTCGATACGAACATTCGCCGCGAAGGCTCGGCATCCTTGAAAATACGCGCCGATGCGCCGTTCACCCGCGCCTCCGTCAGCCGCGCCCTGTCGGTCGGGGAAAATCGCTACTATGACGTCAGCGCTTGGGTGAAGACGGAACAAATGACGGCGGATGCGACCTTTCGGCTGCAATTTCTCGACGCGGCGAACGTCAATTTGAACCAGCACATCCGTTTCGGATCGGTTAAAGGCACGCAGGATTGGACGCTGGTGAAGCAAAGAATTCAAGTGCCGGCGAGGTCCGTCCGCATGCTGTTCGAAAACTTCGTCTGGGAGACGACGGGGACGGCCTGGTTTGACGATGTCCGGGTCGTCGAAGTCGTCCCGGTGAAGGAAGTGATTCTGGACCGCAGAACCGGGGCGTTGAACGTCGGCGATCGGATCAACCTGCAGGCGACCGTTTTGCCGGATAACGCGACGAACAAGGAGCTGATCTGGCATTCCTCCGATCCGACTGTGGCGACGGTCACGTACGGAACCGTCACGGGGGTCGGCTTGGGCACGGCCCGCATTACCGCGCAGTCGGCGGACGGAAGTCCGAAGGCGACCTTCGTCGCCGCTGTCGGCGACGGAGGTTCCGACTTGCCCGACAGCCACTATACGGCGCAAACTCCCGGAGATACGCCGGTAAGCGGGACGATGGCCGAGCGCGACGGCAGCGGCAACCGATTAACGTACGAAGTTCTCGATGCGCCGGCAAACGGGGCGCTGCAGCTGGACGGCTCGGGTGCGTGGACGTATGTTCCGAACGACTACTACTCCGGAATCGACCGGTTCGCGGCCATCGTGACCAACGGACGAGGGGGCATCGCCTCCGCGACAGTTACGATCGAAGTGCTGCATGTCAACCATCCGCCGGTTGCGCAGGACATGCAGAAGCAGACGGTGAAAAATCAGTCTCTTTCCGCCAAAATGACGGCGTCCGATCCGGACGGCGACGCGTTGCGGTATGTGCTGCTGTCGCAGCCCGCGCACGGTTCGGTGACGATGGACGCGTACGGTTCGTGGACCTACGTGCCGGCAGCGAACTACATCGGGGCGGATTCGTTCCGGGTTGCGGTACGGGACGGAAACGGAGGGGAAGCGCTTGCCGGCGTGAACCTGTATGTCGTGCCGACCCGCGGCGATCTGATCGCCCGATTGAAGGAGCAGTCGCTCGGGCAGCATCCGCGGCTGATGATGAAGGCTGACGATGTGACCCGCATGCGGCAGCTTATTGCGACCGATGCCAACATGGCGAAATGGTACGGCAACGTGACGGCGAGCGCCGACAAACTATTGACGGAGCCGGTGTCGAGGTATGAGATTCCGGACGGCTTGCGGCTGTTGGCCACGTCCCGTCAAGTGCTCGGGCGCGTCCAGACGCTCGCGATGCAATATCAATTGAGCGGGGACGCGAAATATGCGGAGCGGGCCTGGCAGGAGCTTGAGGCCGCGGCGAATTTTCCGGACTGGAACCCGCGCCATTTTCTCGATACCGCCGAAATGACCAATGCTTTCGCCATCGGCTATGACTGGCTCTATTCCTATTGGACGCCCGAGCGGAAAGCCGTCATCCGCACGGCGATCGTGGAAAAGGGGCTGAAGCAGGCGCTCGGCGAATATCGCAACCCGACCTGGTGGTCGATCGCCAAGCATAACTGGAACTCGGTTGTGAACGGCGGAATCGGACTGGGCGCCTTGGCGATCGGCGACGAAAGCCCGGAGCTGGAAAACCTCGCGGGCGAAATTTTGGAGAGCGCCTTGAAGTCGCTGCCCACCATGCTGGCGGAATACGCTCCGGACGGCGGATGGCCGGAAGGTCCCGGCTATTGGGAGTACGGAACGCTGTACGCGGTATATTTGTTCGACTCGCTATTCTCCGCGCTCGGCACGGACTACGGCCTGTCCGACATGACGGGCATTTCCGAGACGTTCGGCCATTTGATGCATTTTAACGGACCGAAGGGCACTTTCAATTTCGCCGACGCGGGGTCCGGCAATATTCGTTCGAATCTCGCCCTATGGTTTGCAAAGCGCTTCAACAATCCGGAATACATCTGGTATCACCGGACGTACAACGTGAACAGCGGAGGGGTGTTCGACCTGCTGCGGTACCGCCCGGATTTATATGCGAATCCGGTGAAGCCCGCCTCCCTCGACGCCTATTACCGGCATGTGGAAGAAGTGAACATGCGCAGCGACTGGACGGATCCGAACGCGAGCTATATCGGGTTCAAAGCGGGAGACAACGCCGCGAACCACAGCCATCTCGATCTCGGGTCTTTCGTTTACGACGCGCTCGGCGTGCGTTGGGCGAACGACCTCGGCTCCGACAATTACACGTACCAGCTCGGCAGCGCGTACCGCTGGGATTATTACAGGCTGCGCGCCGAAGGGCACAATACGCTCGTCATCAATCCGGGAACGGGGCCGGATCAGCCTCCGAATGCGAAGACGGCGATGGAGCGATTCGAAACGAACGAGCAGGGGGCGCTCGCGATCGCCGATCTGACGGCGGCTTACCGCAAAGACGCGTTGTCCGTCAAACGCGGGATGATGATGTACAATATGCGGAAGGAAGTGCTTCTGCAGGATGAAATTCGCGCAAGGCAGCCATCCGACATTTGGTGGTTCATGCATATTTCGGCGCAGGCGCAGGTCGACATCGCGCAGGACGGCAAATCGGCGCTTCTGAAGCAAGGCGACAAACGGTTATGGGTGCAGCTCGTCTCGGCAGCCGATGCGCGGTTTGCCGTCATGGATGCGGCGCCGCTGCCGACTTCGCCGAATCCGACCCAGACCGCCAACGGCGGCTACAAGAAGCTGGCGCTCCACTTGAACGATGCGGTCAACGAGACGATCGCCGTCTGGATGGTGCCGCTTATGCCCGGCGAATCGCTTCCCGATTCCCCGCCGGCGCCGAGGCCTTTGCAGGAGTGGTCGCTGAACGCCTACCGGGCCCCGGTTCTTGACGGAATTCGGGTGAACGGGCTTTCCCTGAACGAGTTCGACCCGATGCGCTTCCATTATGAGGTGGAACTGCCGGCCGGAACGGATCGCATTCCGCATGTGGAAGCCTTCTCGAACGATCCCGATGTCCGGATGCACGTCGTTCAGGCGGATCTCGTCACCGGTACGGCGAAAGTGGAAGCGGCACTCGACGGGGGGGCGAAGCTCAACTACTACATCCGTTTCTATTTGCCGCCGATTTTCGGTAAACCGTCCGGCTTGGTGACCTATGCCCCAATCGGCGTCGCCGCGAGCGATGCCCAGGATCCGAACGTTCCGGCCAACACGCTGGACGACGATTGGAATACGCGCTGGTCTGCCGAAGGGGAGCAGTGGATCCGGTATGATCTCGGCGAAGCGAAACGGGTGAATGGCGTTTCCATCGCGTTCTATCAGGGCGATCTGCGATACTCGTATTTCGATATCCAGCTTTCGGCGGACGGCGCAGCCTGGACGACCGTGTTCAGCGGGCGAAGCTCCGGAAAGTCGTCCGGTCACGAAACGTTCGTATTCCCCGAAAGCATGGCCAAATACGTCCGCATCCAAGGGCACGGCAACTCGCAAAGCGGCTGGAACAGTTACCTGGAAACGGGCATCTACGGCCCGAAGCCGGTCACCGGAGTGAGCTTGAGCGAGAGCAGCCTGAAGCTGCATACGATCGTTAGGCCGCAGGCGGTGCTGACGGCGGCCGTCGCCCCGGACGATGCGACGAATCGGCGGCTGGAATGGATCAGCGGCAATCCGGGAGTGGCGACCGTTGACGAGAACGGGCGGGTGACCGCAGTCGGCAAAGGACATACCGTCATTACCGTGCGTACGTTGGACGGCGGCTATGCTGCGGAATGCGAAGTGAAAGTCAACGGACCTTCGAGAGGTTCGGAAAATGACCGCGATCTTGACGACGATGAGGACCGGGCGCTTTCATTTTGACGGCTCATCCTTGACACGGTGCTTGACTGCTCCGCCTCTTTTCCATTACAATAAAAGCAATCGAATCAAAGGGGAGTAGCTACTACAGCAAAGTCGTCATTACGGGACCGCACGTCCCCGGCTTTGTTGGCAACGGCTGACGTTGTTAGCAAGACCTTTGCCGCACAGGTAAAGGTCTTTCCGTTTGTGTGCAAACGGCCTTTACCGCCCGGGTAAGGGTCGTTTTTGTGTTTGGAAACGGGGATCGCTACGCATCCTAACCGAAACGGCGCTTATCCGACAATGAGAAGGAGGGGACTGGGATGGAGTGGTTTACCGGGGAAATGCTGTCGGCGCTGCTGATGATCATCGTCATCGACCTCGTGCTGGCCGGCGACAACGCCATCGTCATCGGCATGGCGGCGCGCAATTTGCCGAAAGAGCAGCAGAAGAAAGCCGTCATATGGGGGACGGTGGGAGCCGTCGTCATAAGGGCGGTAGCGACGCTCGCGGTCGTATGGCTGCTGGAGATTCCGGGGCTGCTGCTCGTCGGCGGGCTGTTCCTCGTATGGATTGCGCTCAAGCTGCTGACCGAGGAAAAAAGTCATGACAACGTCAAGGCGGGCTCGACGCTCGGGGCGGCGATCCGGACGATCGTCATCGCCGACGCCGTCATGGGCATCGACAACATTTTGGCCGTGGCCGGGGCTGCGCACGGCAGCTTCGCGCTCGTCGTCGTCGGGCTCGCGATCAGCGTGCCGGTGATGGTATGGGGGAGCACGCTCGTGCTGAAGCTGATCGAGAAATTCCCCGTCACGATGTATATCGGAGCGGCCGTCCTCGCCTTGACGGCAGGCAAAATGATCGTCGACGAGAAGTTCGTCAAAGCATGGGTCGGGGAAGGCGTGCTGAAATGGACGATCGTCGCCGTTGTCGTCATCGCGGTGCTTCTTGTCGGCTTGATGATCAAGAAGGCGAAAGCGAACAAAGCCGAAACGGCAAACGAAGGCGAGCGCGAGCCGTTCAAGGCGTCGTAAGCGCGGCTTCGCGGCAAGGGGCTGTCCGGAAAGCGAATCATTCGCCGATCCGGGCGGCTCTTTTTGTTTGGAAGGGGAGGTTGACGATAGGGCGGGACGTTTGGGTTCGCAAATAAGCGGTTGCAGCGCCTTGATTTGAAACTAACGAGTGTTAGCGTATTTTGTTTTCAAGAGGTGGGACGCTTTAACGACGATACCGTGCCAGCCTTGCCCAATGAAACTAACAAACGTTCGTTTTCCTTCATGAGGCGATGCGGACGCAAACGATCAAGCAGCAAAAAAGCCGGGCGGCGATCGCCCGGCTTTCGGTCGGTATCTGGGACAGCGGCGGCAACCGGCTCTACCGGATCGCCAGGCTGCCTTTTTCTTGAAGCGTCGTCAAGTCGTTCGCTTTGATCAGCCCATTGGACAACGTATACAGCGTATCTCCGACGTACAAAATCCGCTCCACATGGCGGTCGCTGTCGTACGGGCGGCTGCCGGACTTCAGCAGATCCTCCTTGGTCAGGTGGGTGATCGGGGCTTTCAGCTGGAAGCCGTTCGTCAAGTCGAGCCGGTACACGTACGCTCCCTGGAACTTGAACTGGCCGTATGCGGTCGCGTTGCCCGCGCCGGCGGCCGTTTTGTTCGGAATTTCCATGACGGTGACCGGAAACGCGAGCAGGTTGCGTTCCTTGGAGAAGAGCAGCGCCTTATGATTGCGCAGCAGCTCGGACTCGGTGCCGCGGTCGCCGATGATTTCCTTGAACATCTCGACCGGCTTCGTCACGTCGGATACGTCGAACAGCGACAGCTTCATGCCTTGATAGTAAGCGACGGTCCGGTTCGGGTCGTACGGGTCGCCCTTGAGCGGCACTTCCGTCGTTTCCTTGCCGAAGCCGATCAGATGGGTTTCGTCGTACGGGTGCAAATAGTCGCTGTAGCCCGGTATTTTCAGCGCGCCGAGCACGGCCGGCGAAGCCGGATTCGACAGGTCGATCGCGAACAGCGGGTCGGTGTTTTTAAAGGTGACCATGTAAGCGCGGCTGCCCATAAACCGGACCGAATAAATCCGTTCCCCGGGGGCGATTCCTTCCAGCTTGCCCAGCGGCTTCAACGCCTCGTCCAGCGTATATACGTTGTTTTTGGACGTATTCTCGTCCGTTCGCCACATGTCGCCCTTCGTCGTGGCGATGCGGAAAATGCCGTTATGCTCATCCATCGAAAATTGGTTGAGCGCCGTTCCCGGCACTTCGCCCTGGGCGACGAATTTCGTCTTCCCCTGCTCGAGCCGGAACTTGTAGACGACCGTAGTCGTCTCGTAGCTCGGCGGCGCGATTTTGCGCTTCATCGCGTCGGAGCCGGGCTCGGCCGGGGCCGCGCTTTCGGCGGGCCGGACGTCCAAAGGCTTGGATTTGCCGACCGCGGCGTACAAATGTTCGCCGGAGGCATATACGTTCTGCCCGGACCCGAGATAGGCGGATACGTCCATCGGCTGATCGGCGCGGTCCAAGTTGAGGCCGCCGACGAGCATGTAGTTTCGTTCCGGCGATTCCGGAAAATAGCGGATGACGTCGTAGCCGAGCGGAATCGTTTCGCCCGAAACCGCCGAATCTTTGTAAAACGGGGCGTTTTTGTTCGCTTCGTCGGCCGCTGTGCCTCCGTCCTTTTGCGCCGTATAGGCGTACCCGGCATACTTGTTCGTAATCAGATACAGAGCGGAGCCGATTTTCCGCGACGTCACGTAGCTTCCGTCCAGCTCGACTTCGCGAAGCTGCTTCGGGGCCGTTTTGTCGGCGATGTCGTAGACGATCGCTTTGACGGCGGACGTCGACGGGCCGATGACGATTTTTTTCGGCGACGTTGCCGAAGCTCCGGTAGACGCCTCCGGCATCGGCATCGGCATGGGCTCGACTTGCGCATACCGGCCGGTCGTGCCGATCACGACCAAGCGGCGATCGTCGACGTAAAGCTCGTTCGGCCGGAACGAGGAGCCGTCGAAACGGATGACGCTCGCGATCTTCATTTGGTCGGCCGGCGCCGCCTGGGCGATGACGATCCGCTCCTTGTTCACCTGGTACAAATAGTCGCCGTCCGTCTTGACGACATCGGCTTCGTCGACGCCCTCCACCTGCGTAATCGTCCGGGAGTAATCGGCGGCCGCTTCCGCCTTCTCCTTGGTCGCGACGGGTGCGCTCGGACTTTCGGCGGCGGGGGCCGAAGAGGCCGACTGGGCCGACTTGGCGTTGGTCGTGACCTGCACCGAGCTTGCCGCCGAGCCCGCATCTACGACAAACCCGCCCTGCGCCTGCCCGGCTTTCTCCAGCAGCGTCTTCAAGTTGTCGAAGCTGCCGACGACGGGCAGCGTCGGCAAACGGTCGATCGCGACGACGCGGGCGGAGCCGTCCCACGTCACGACCGTGTCGAACGATTCGCCGATAAATCGCAGCGGCACCATGACGTAGTCGCCGACGAGGCGGGGAGCGGCCTCCAGAAGCATCGGCTGGCCGTTTTTAACGGCGTCGGGCGAATCGACGACGAGACGAATCTCGGACGAGCCTTTGCGCAAGACGGCCGTGCGGGAGTCTCCGTCCCAGCTTACTTCCGCCCCGAGCGCCTCCGCGATGCCGCGCAGGGGAACCAAGGTAACGCCGTCCACGAGCAAGGGGCTCCTTTCGACGGGAAAGGGCTGGCCGAACAGCGCAATCCGGATGTCCTCGCCCTGCTCCGGCTCCTGCGCCGCCGCGGCCGCCCGCAGCGGCATGTCGGGGGACCGGCCCGAAGACAGGCCGGCAACCGCCGCGACCGACGTCAGCAGCAGAGCGGCGGCGAAAACGACTTTTTTGTTCAACGCGCATACCTCCCAACTTGTTCGTTGTTCCGTTATACGCATTAAACGAACGCCGCTGGTAAATTGTTGCAGCGCCGCCGCGAATGCGCGCAAAAAAAACCGCACGGGCCGCCGCCGTGCGGTTGCTTACGATTCGCGGAAGACCGGATCAAACCCGGACGATCCGGCTTCGCGCCGCGTCCCATCGCCAAGGGACGGAATGTCCCTGCAAATGAACGCCGCCGAACCATTCGTCGATGCCGCCTGCGCCGATCCAATCCGCTCGTCCGTTCAGGACGTCTGCCGCGAATGCCGTCAGCGCGACCCGGCATTGCCGGAATGACGGTGCCGGATCTTGGAAGGAGGGGAATGCCGTCAACCCCTCGATGCGCAGCAGCGGATGCGGACCTTGCGCCATTTTCGCCAAACAATGCCAGTAGGAGAGGTCCCCCATGCCGAGCCCGTGCAGCCGGTCGCCGACCTGCTTGAACAGGGCGTGGGGAGAGTCCGTCCCGCCCCGCACCGCTTCGAGCGTAGCTTGCTCCACGATGCCGAGACCGTCCCGGACGGACGGGAAGCGGGATAAATGAAGCAGATACGCATCCCGCGCGAACGGCAGCGCGCTAGTGTCGCCGTCGAGCAGCCGCATGAGCGCCTCCGGGTCCGGGGAGCAGTACGCCTCCCAAAATGCGGCGCCGAGCTCCAGCTCCTTCGGCCCGACCGCCTGCCACGTGCCGCGCAGCGTTTCCAGCTCGCCGACGGACAGCTGACCGAGGCCGCGGAACAGCGGATAGCCCGGGAACGCTCCGATGCACAGCAGGCTCAGCTTCGTCCGGCCGAGCTTCTGCCGCGAGAAGAAGCGGAGCAGGAAGCAAAGCATCGTCTGGTCGAACAGGTCGTGCTCGAACCAAAGCACGATTTCGTCGTACTTGCGGAAATCGGCCAGCTGCTTTTCCTGCGTTTCGCTGATCCGGACGAACGCCTCGCTCGGAATGCCCATCGTTTGTTCCAAGTAGCGCGCGCGGGCGGTACGGTTCGCCGGCTCGGACGGCTCGGCGAATACCAGACCGTCGGGATAGATTTCCCTCCAGACGAGAATGTCGCCCTGTACGACGCCCTGCCGCAGCTTATCCCCTACGGAGTCGCCGTTTACGATATGCAGCACGTTCGTTCCTCCTTCGTACAGATGATGGAACACGGAAACGAAATCGGCTACCGGAAGCGCGCCCTTCAGCTTGCCGCGGGCGTCGAACAGCCTTTTTTTCAAAGCCGGGACCGGGGTATCGAGACAGGCGGAAATGTCCGCAAGCGAATAGCCGTGGAAATAAAACAGCTGAACGGCGACCCGCATTTTCGCGGGAAGCGCGTCGACCGATTCGTACAGCTGGCGGCGCATCTCCTTTTCGACGACCAGCTCGGCCACGCCGGACCGTCCGTCCGGAGCTTGCGCGATGTCGTCGAGCGGCACCGTCGGGTGCCGTTTCCCGCGGACGAGACGGGCGCATTGGCGCACGACGATCGTTTTGAGCCAGCCGGGAAACGCGTCCGGCTCCTTCAGCTTGCGCAGATGGAGATACGCTTCCGTAAACGCCTCCTGTACGGCGTCCTCGGCCATATGGACGTCCCGCAGCTTCGCGTACGCCACCGCATAAGCCATGGCGGCGTACCGCTTCACCACGCGTTCGAACGCCTGCCGATCCCCGCGCTGCGCCGCTTCGATCCAGTGCGGTACGTTCCTTCGCCTCCTTTCGCCTTGTTCGAATACAAGTGCCGTCTCGGCGGAAAAAGGTTACGTCTGCCGGACCGGTTCGCCCTTCTAACGACGATCGGTATAATGTACGATCATATCACGCCCGTCCGGGGAAAGGAACTTCGGGGCGTTATCATTTCGATTTTTCGGCTTCGATCGTCTGATTCATCGTCTCTTCGGCTTCGCGAAGCGCCGTGTTGACATCCTGCTTGCCGGTCGTGACGTTGACGAGCGCGCTGAAAATTTTGCCGGCGGCCGTGCTCGTATACGTGCTGACGTACGACGGGGCGGCGAACGTTTCCGGCAGCATCGCCTTCGTATTTTTTCCCTTGTACATGTCCGACTGTTGGCCGAACGATTTGCGGACGGCGTCGTTTTTCAGCAGGCTGAGGAACACGCCTTTTTTCGACTTGTCGAGATGGAACGCTTCGCCGGACAAATACGCCAGCACGTCGAACGCTTCTTCCGGCGTTTTGCTCGTCGCCGTGACGAAGAAGTAGAACGGATACGCTTGCGGACCGGTTCCGGGCGCTTCCTTCAGCACGGGAAAGGAGGCGAGGTCCCAGTTCATCCCTTGAAGCTCCGCGGCCGTATGCATCGTGCTGACCGGCATCCACATGGCCGCCCGTTTTTCCTTCGTGAACAGGTCGCGCTGCTTGCCGACCTGCATGTCCGCGTTCGTCCAGTCGTAGCCCGGAATCGTATAGAAGCGGGACACGTTCGCGACGAATTTGTTCCACGCATCGTTGTTCAGCGTCGCTTTGCCGGATTGCGGATCGATCAGGTTCAGCGACAATTGGTTGCGCATCGCCAGATGGGAAGGGGACATGACGGTGCCGTAATACTGCACCCCGCCGTCCTGACGCGTCAGCTTGCGGGAAAGCTCGTACGTATCGTCCCACGTCATGCCGTCCTTCGGATAAGCGACCCCGAACTTGTCGAAAAGGTCTTTGTTGTAATAAATCGTCGCAGGCAGCGTGTACATCGGGATGCCGTACAGCTTGCCGCCCCCGATCTGCTTCAAAATATCGACGCTCGTCGCTTCGAACCGGGTCAGATCGAAGCCGCTTTTTTGGATGAGCGGCGTAAGGTCGCGCTCCATTTTCGATTTCAGCAAAAAGTTGTAAATTTGCCCGACCGACATGAACATAATGTCGACCTGCGTTCCGGTCGTGACGAGCTCGGTCACCTGGTCGGCTTTGCCGTTATATTTGATGAATTTCGGCGTAATGTGCGGGAACTTCGCCTTGATCGGCTCCCCGAATTCCTTCATGAACCGTTCTTCGTCCCAGTCCGCGCTCGGCTGGTAAAAGACGAGATCGATCGGCTTCGCCGCAGGCGCGGGCTTCGCTTCGTTGTTGCCTCCCGCCCGGCCGTCCGCTTCGGGAGCGGACGGATTGCCGCAGGCGCTTGCCAGCAGGACGGATGCGATCGCTCCCGCGAGCAGGAGCTTCTTTCTGTTTCGTTTCATTTGCCGGTATCCCCCTATATTTATCGTAGTTGTGTTTGGATCGTCTGGCTTTTGCACTACGCCTCGATCGGGCCGAACGCTTTCCACGTCCCCGGGGAGCCCGCCTCTGTGCAAATCCAGCCTCTGTGCCCGGACGGAGCGGGAGCGGTATTGTACACGATGTCCCCCGGATTCCACGAACCGGCCGCCGGTGCGGACGCGCCGTACGATTCCTTTTGCCAAAATGTCGATGCATTCGTCTTTGTGGCGATGCAGCCGCTGTCCGCGATTGTCGCCTTGGAGCCGATGCCTCCGGCGACGGCCGGCAGCCGGATCGCTTCGAGCGGGACGGTCCCTTCGAACTGCAGCTTTTGCGCGGAATTGTAAACGCCCACGTAATCGGTAACGTTCGTCGTATCGGCGCCGGCTTTCAACACGAACTCGTTGCGGAAACATTTGAAGGTGCCGCCGCCGTTCGCCCGGTCCCGGACGAAGATGAAATCGGTGACGGTCGGCGCCGAGTCCGTCAGCTCGATCGTATTGTCGGCCACGAGGCAGTCGCTTTCGAGCGAGGTCGCCAAATAAATCGGCACTTTGTTGCTGAACTGCGCCGTGCCGCTGATCGTCGTGCCGCAATCGATCAATTCGTTGTTCGTTATCGCGAGTCCCCGCACCCTGCCCAGATCGAAGAAGATGCCCGATGTCGGACAGTTGACGATTTTATTGTTTTTGATCGAGAAACGGTCGGCCAAATTCGTTTGGTTGCCGTTCTCGTAGCTGCCGATCGCGCCGAACGACTTCAAAGGAAACTTGTTGACGTAGGCGGTGCCGGTCTCCCTTTCGTACCGGATGATGTTGTTCGTGACGGCCAAATTTTCGTAAGGAATCGCCGTAGCGCCGCCGTAGATGGAAATGCCTCTGCATGCGCCGACCGGCGTGCCGAAATTGTACTGATACGGGTTGACATTGACGATATTTCCTTCGACGATCATGTTTTTGAAGCCGACCGAGGCGTTCGCGGGCGCCAGCGACTGCGACCAAATCAGGATGCCTTCCCTCGACACGTCGATCGAATTGTTCGCGCACAATTGGTTGACGGTCGTCCCGGACTGCGCGATGCCGGTCAAGTTCATGCCGATTTGGAAATTCGTTATCGTGTTGTTCGCGATGACGCAATTGGAAGCGTGCGTTTCGATCGCCGTTCTCGGGGCGAACGCCCAGCTTGTGCCTTCGAACGAGCAGCCGGTTACCGTCATCGAGTCGCAGGTGGCGTTGATGAACGATTGGTCGAAATCGTTCCCGTTGCCGTTGCCGCCCGAAATCCAGGAGCAGTTTTCGATTTTGACCGATTTGCCGGTATGGATGCCTTTCGGAAAATAAAAGCTGACGACGCCGTCGGCGTTCAGGATCGTGCAGCCCGTAATCCGAATATGGCCGTAGCCGTTCGCCGACGAATAGTTGCTGATCGTGCTGCGCAGCTGAGCCTCGTAATCGGTAAGGGAGGGGAGCACGTTGTTTTGGCGGTTGTGGTCGAATACAAGAGACTCGGCATGAAACCGGGCGAGCTCGAACGACGGATTGGACAACCCGACGATGCCTTTGTAATTGCCCGCCCCGTCCGCGACTTTAATGATCGAAGAGCTGCCTTGACCGAATATGGAAAAGGAAGCTTTGTTGCCGATCGTAACGATGTAGCCGTTGCCGGCGGCGGGGGAGACGATGTAAGTCCCCGCGGGGAAGAAGACGGCTCCGTTCGCTCCGGTCGCCGCGAACGCTTGCTGGATCGCCGCCGTATCGTTCGTCACACCGTCGCCTTTCGCGCCGAAATCTTTGACGCTGACCCATTCGCCCAATTTATCGGTGAGCGATCGGGCCGGCAGGCTCGCTCCGGGCTGGTACGATACACCGTCGGAGGAGACGGGGCCGGCCGCTTCCGTCTTCGGCAGCTTCCATAGCCCTCCGGCGACCGCCGCGACGCCGGCGAGTCCGGCAGCTGCGAGCAGCTTTCTTCGGTCAAGCATGACGCGCACCGGCGATTTTGGCTCGCGCACCTCCTTTGCCCGTTCGTTTGCTTGTCGATTGACTCCGCTGCCGGCTTGCTTGTTCGATTCCATGACGACGCCTCCTTTTTTCGACCGCTTTTCCGAAAAGCTTAAAGCGTTTTCATCCAAAAAAAAATATAGCACGGGAGCCGATACGCGTCTTGCTTCCAGCGTGTCGACATCGCCGTGCCGTTTATCCGAAATTGTTTTTTTCGCAAGCGTGAAGGAAAGCTGACTTATAACACGAATGCGCATCATCGAAAGGCTTCGATCGATCGGGAGCTTTTCTTGGCGGCCGTTCAACCGGTCAGACGAGCTTGCGGTACTGCTCGGGCGTCATCCCGACGAGCCGCTTGAAATTGCGGGAGAAATGGGTGAGCTGCTTGAAGCCCACTTCGAAGCTCACTTCCGTCACGGTCCGTTTTTTGTTGAACCGAAAAAGCAGCTTCGCCTGGCTGATTCTTCGCTTGTTCACGTATTCGAAGACGGTCATCCCGGTCAGTTCCTTGAAAATTTTCATCATGTAAAATTTGCTCAGGTGGACGTTGTCCGCGACCCGCTCCAACGTAAGCTCTTCCATGTAATGGTTCTCGATGTACGCGAGAACGTTGCGGACGTTGGATTCTTTGTTCAGCGGAGCCGTCGGCTCGTTCAGCGCCGTTTCGCCGCATTCCCAGATGAACAGCAGCAGCTCGCAAAACGCGTTGCGCAGCCGGTCGAAGCCGAGCGGGCCGGGCTGCCTCGCGAACCGGTCCAGCTTGTGCAAAATGTGCTCGACCTCCGCCCGGCGCTCGCCCGTAAGCCGCCAGCGGCGGTTGCGGATCGCGCGGAACGGCAGCAGCAGGTCGACGGAGCCGGGCGTCTCGAGAAGCGGCAGCGTGCTCGCTTCGTCGAACCGGATCATCGTCCGCACGCACGATTGCATGCCGATCGGCCCGTGCTGGCTCATGCCGTTCATAATGACGAGATCGCCGGGGGCGAGATCGATGAACGTTTCGCCGATCAAATACGTGCAGCCTCCGCCGTGGACGTAATAGATTTCGTATTCGGGATGGCTGTGGAATTTCGAGGGCATGATGTAATCGGTGCGATAGGCAAAAATATCGAGCAACGAACGGTGGGCTTCCATCGGGTGCGCTCCTCTCCGCGGGCTTGATGCAGGCGATGGACGGGGAAAAAGTAACCGCTTGCATCTTTATTGTAAGCCTAATCGATTTCGCTTTCTACAAGTACTTCGCCGTCCAGCGACGGAAAACGATCGCGAGTACGATCGTTCCCGGCACGATCGGCACCGCGCCTAGCAGGATCGGGAAGTAGACGACCCGCACCCCGCACCCCGTAACCCCCCGGACCCCCCGGACCCCCCGGACCCCCCGGACCCCCCGGACCCCCCGGAATCCGCGCGACCTCCGCGACCCGCAACCTGAACCCGCAACCCGCAACCCGAACGCACCCACCCGCAAAACGGACTAAGAACAGGAAAACATCCCGTTAATTTGCCCGCTTGGAGCTGCCGAACCGAATGAACTGGAAATTCTCCATTTAAAACTCCATAGTACCCGTGTTTTCTAGAAAAATTATCAATTTAACGGTAGGTTTTCCCGATAAAATAACGGTTCGCATGCAAATGGTTCGGTTTAGCGGGAGATTTTCCAGGTAACCCCGCGGGTGAATCGTATTGCGAAAATCAAAACGAACATGCGTTCGATTAACACAGGGCCATTATTGTTATGGAAAACGCAAAAAAGCGTACCTGTTCAGGTACGCCCGAATTCGCCCTCGACATATCGGGGTTGACCAGCGCCAGTGCCGGCTGCCGCGCCCGCAGCCAAACGCCGCGCGGCAAAAGCGCTTCATTCGCCGATGCGCCGGCCGGACGACCGGCACTCTACCGGCTTCATTAAACCTCGACCCATTCGCGCCGCAGCGCGAACAACTCTTTCAGCTCATCCGTCGACAGCTCGGTGATCCACTGCTCGCCGCCGCCGATAATTTGCCGGCTCAGCGACGCTTTGCGCTCGAGCATCTCGTCGATTTTCTCCTCGAGCGTGCCGAGCGCGATAAATTTGTGCACCTGCACGCGCTTCGTCTGGCCGATGCGGAACGCGCGGTCGGTCGCCTGATTCTCGACGGCCGGGTTCCACCAGCGGTCGTAATGGAACACGTGGCTCGCCGCCGTCAAATTAAGGCCGATTCCGCCCGCCTTGAGCGAAAGCAGGAAGACGCCGCAGTCGTCCTCCTCCTGGAAGCGGGCGATCATCCGGTCGCGCTGCGCCTTCGGCGTGCCGCCGTGGAGAAACATCGCTTCCTCGCCGAGCTTTTTGGCGACGGCCCGCTGCAGCAGGCGGCCCATCTCGACGAATTGGGTGAAGACGAGGCAACGGTCGCCCTCCTGGCGCAGCTCGCCGATCATGTCGAGCAGCCGCTCGAGCTTTTGCGACCGGCCGCTTCGGTCGGCCGGCGCCAAAGCCGCTTCCTTCGCGTAGACGGCCGGATGGTCGCATATTTGCTTCAGCTTGGTCAGCGAGGCGAGAATGAGGCCGCGCCGCTCCATCGGCGGCAGCCGGTCGAGCCGGTCGAACAGGTCGGCGATGACGTTCTCGTATAGCGTCGCCTGCTCGACCGTAAGCGAGACGTACGTTTTCGCTTCCATCTTCTCCGGCAGGTCGAGCTCGATCGCCGGATCGTTCTTCACCCGGCGCAGCAGAAACGGCTGCACGAGCCGGTGCACCTGCCCGATCAGCTCCTTGTCCTGCGTCCTCTCGATCCGGCTGGCGTACCGCTCGCTGAACGAGCGCAAGTTGCCGAGATAGCCGGGGTTGATGAAGTCGAAAATCGACCACAGCTCGGCAAGCCGGTTTTCGATCGGCGTGCCGGTCATGGCGATCCGGTGATCCGCCTCCAGCCTGCGGATCGACGTCGCCTGCTTCGTATACGCGTTTTTGATGTTTTGCGCTTCGTCGAGACAGATCGAGCTCCAGCGCACCTGCTTCAGCTCGGCCTCGTCCAGATGCGCCAGCGCGTACGACGTCAGCACGAGGTCGCGCCCCCTCAAGCTTTCGGCGAACGCGTCGCCTTTGACGCGGCCGGGGCCGTAATGGAGCAGCACGTTCAAGTTCGGCGCGAACCGCTCCAGCTCTTTTTGCCAGTTGCCGAGCACGGACGTCGGGCATATGAGCAGCGATGGCGTTTCGACCCGTTCGCGCTCCTTGACCGCGAGCAAATACGTGATCCATTGGATCGTTTTGCCGAGACCCATATCGTCGGCCAGGCAGCCGCCGAGGCCGAACCGGCGCAGAAACAGCATCCACGACGCCCCAAGCACCTGGTAATGGCGCAGCGAACCGCGGAAGCCGGTCGGCGGCTCCAGCATCGGCACCGTTTGGGCGCGCTTCAGCTGCCGGATAAAGCCGCGCAAATGCTCGTTCAATTCGATCTCGACGCGCATCGACTCCGTACGGTCGCCCGTTCCGTTGTCCGCCGCGTCTTCGTCGTCTCCGTCGGGAGAACCGAGCAGATGCATCTCCAGCACGTCGCGGAACGAAAGCCCCTTTTTCTTGCGCACTTGCTTGATCCACTGCTGCACCTGCTGCAGCACGTCCGGATCGAGCAGCACCCAGCGGCCGCGAATGCGCACGAGCTGCCTATTGTTCTCCACCAGACTGCGGAATTCGCTCTCGGCCAGCTCGGCGTCGCCGATGGCCATTCGCCAGTCGAACTGGACGATACCGCCGAGCCCGAACAGCGATTCGCCGCCTTGGCCGAAGCCCGGCCGGATTTTCGCCTTCAGGCGCGGCTTCGTTCGCCGCAGTTGCTCCCACCAAGCCGGCAGCAGCACCGTTTGGCCGAATTCGGCGAGCGCGATGCTTTTGTCGGTCAAAAAGTCCCACGCTTCCGCATAATCGATATCGGTCCGAATCGCCGGCTCCTCATCCGTTTCCGCGGCGCGAAGCCAAGGGACGACGGCGATCCACTTCGCGATCGTTTGCCGGACGCGGGGCAAATAAGCCAACCATTCCGCCGGACAATCCGCGCCCGGGGAGCCCGTTTTGTCGCATTCGGCGATCCGGTTCGGGTCGCGGCGATCCTGCAGCACGACGGCAAGCGACCACGTATCGCCCCGGTCCGCCTCCGGCTCGGACAACCGGAGCGCCGTCCGAAACGGCGTATCGTCCGGCGCCCAGCCGATCGCGACGAGCCAGTCGTCCTCGTCGGTCCACAGCGGGTCCTCCCAAAGCGACGGCGCGACGGCGGGCCGATCCTCGGACGCCTCGGCGCCATCGCCGGCGACTCTCTCGGGAGGACGCATCAAAGCCGCGCGGTGCCGGCGCTCCCCGCCCCGGCGCACGATTTCTTTGTCCGGGTGCAAACGCTCCATGACGCTCTGGACCCAGTCGTCCCAGAACGGCGGAAGCTCCGTGCCGGAAACGGCATCGCGATCCGCGATGTGGGCCCCGTCCTCCGCCCCCGCCCCCGCCTCCGCCTTGGCCGACTTCAGCTTCCAGCCCCAGCTTCCGGCTCTCCACTTGGCGAAGTCGGGGACGAGCGTATCGCTTCGCAGCGCCTCGGCGATGACGCGGGCCGTCTCGAGCATCGGCCGGGCCTCCTCGCTCCAAGCAAGCGGCGCATAGCCGTTCCACGGCGGGGAGACGAAAAAATCGACCGCTTCGGAGGCGGGCAGCAGCGCGCCTTCCTTGCCGCCCAGCTCCGCGCCGTCGATGAACGTACCGTAAAAGGAAGGCTCGTGCCAGGCGAACAGCAGCCCTTTCAACGTGCCCGCGTCGAGCGGCATGCCGCCCTGGGTGCCGTGCAGCCAGAACGATTCGGACGGCATCCATGCGCAATGAACCGTAATCGGCGCTTTCGTCGTTTTCATCGAAGCAACTTTCCTTTCATCAGTTCCTCCCGGAAGGCGCGCAGCCGCGCGTACTGCGCCGACAGCTTGCGCAGAAACAGCTCGTACCGGTCCTGCAGCCCGGCCGCGGCGTACAGGGCGGCCAGCTTTTTCATAAGCCGGATCGCTTCCTTGTAAGCGGTACGGTTTTTTTGCTGAATGCACCGTTCGATCGTTTGATGGTACAGCGGGAACACGACGGTCGGATCGTGCGTTTCCGCCGCTTTCAGGTCGGCCGGGTACAGCTCGAACACGGCGATGCGTTCCGCCAGATGGTAGTCGGTCCAGTCCCGGAACCGCCTCGTTTTGACGAGAAATTCGGTGTACACGTAATAGCTGGCCGGCAGCATCGAGACGAGCGCCTCGGCCCACTGCTCCTCCACGCCGAGCTCCTTCGCCGCGTCGCCCGCATACCCGCACAGCGTCTGGAACAAATCGCGGTCGGCTTTCCGGCATTGCGGCAGCAGCCACTGCAGCCATTGCCACAGCCGCTCCCACTGGCCGGTTTCGCGGAATTCGCTCGCGTAATACAAGCCGTCGGAAGGATGGAAGGAGGCGATTCGTCCGAGCCGGCGGCGGGCTTCGCCGTCATGTCCCGCGATGACGTCGAAATGCGCCCGGGCTTTGCCGCAGTCGGCGAGCTCGGCTTCGGTCCATAGCGCCGCCCTCGCCAACATGCCGTCGAGCCTGGCGATCTCCCGCTCTCTCCACGCCTCCCGCTGCAGCAGCCGGGACCAGAGCGGACGGTAGACGTCCATCCAGCGGACGATCGGCACGGCCGGCTTTCCCGCAAGCGCCTCGGACAGGAAATCGGCCAGATGGAGCAAATGATCCGGCCAACGGCTCGCCGCTTCGTCCGCGTCCGTTTCGCGCACCGTTTCCGCAAGCCGGCGCTCCAGCGCTTCGGCCGTCCCCTGCACGTTCGGATGGCGCTGGGCCATCGCCGGTCCTCCGGCGCCGTAATCGCGCTCCAGCTTGCGCATGGCGTACAGCAAGCCATACAGCGTGAGCAGCCTTTTCGCTCCCGGCACCCACCACGTCGAAGGGCGAATCGCCGTTTGCAGCGCCGCGCCGTAATATTCTTCGATATCGTACTTCCATATGTTATGCCGGTCCGAGAAGGCGGCGAACTCGCGCTCCACGTGCGCCATCCATTCGCCCGGCGAAGCGGTTTCCTTCAAGGCGACGGAGGCGGGCTGCGAAGACGGCAGCAGGGCGGTTTGCCGGTACAGCTTGGAGCCGCTTTTGCCGATCTGCGGCTCCTCCTCTTTCAGCTTCCACTCTTTGACGAACGCGTCCGGTCTGCCGTATACTGCGTAGGCATAGAAAAACACGGCCGCCATATGCTTGCAGTAGCCTTCGAACGGACAGCTGCATTCGCTCAGCCCGAAAAAGTCGAGATCCAGTTTGACGCTGTACGCTTCCTCGCCCTGCACCTTGGAGACGATGGACCGGTCCGCGGAGACTTCGGTATTGTACACGCAGCCTTTTTGCTGGAGCTCGAGCCCTTGAAGGGCGACGGACAGATCGAAGTGGCGCCGTATTTCTTCGCCGAGCCGTTCCAGCTCTTCGCGGGATATTTGCGTTTTCAGCATCGGGACATCAACTCCGTTATGGCGCAGCCGGCAAGCTTCGCGGGGCGGTCGCCCGAATACGAATGCCGCATCGTCGATCGGCTCGGTCGCCATCGTTATGGTAAGCTTTAATTATACCACATCCGGCGGCGAACCGCCCTCGTACACCATACAGTAGAATTCCGCGGGGCCCGTCGGCGTATTTCGGACATACGTATCGCGGATTGCGAAGCCGGCTTTGCCGTAGGCGCGAATGGCCCGTACGTTGTCGGTCATCACTTCGAGGTCGATCCGGTCGGCCGGCTTCCGCTGCATGGCCCGCGCCGTTATGGCGCGCGTAAACGACGGGCCGAACCCTTGACCGCACAAATCCGGCCGCAGGCCGAGCCCGAGACGCGTCCATCCGTCCAGCGGGAAAAATTGCGCGAATCCGCACAGCGTTCCGCCTTCATCCAATACCGACTCGAACTGCTCTTCGCGGATTTGCGGGTCGGCGAATTCCGTCGGCCCTTCCGCAAGCTCGTCCCAGGGCGACCAATCAAAGACGTCGTACGGCTCGGGATAGCGCCAAGCGCATATTTCCCTGCCGTGCGCTTCGGTCATCGGAACGAACCGCCATGTCCGCTTTTTCATCACGATGGGAGCCCCCTTTTCTTGTATTCCCATTGTACCGAAAAGTTTACGGCAATTGGAAACCATTTTTCGACTGCCTGCGTATATAACGTTAGTTTTCCGAAATGAACAGGAGGGCGCACATGGCCAGACTCGAGTATAGGCTGTTCGACGAAGAGCGAGGGTTTCCGTTATTGTACTATTACGATTTTATCGACAAGGACGAAGTATCGCTCCGTTTCGCCTGCGACTATTTGGTCAAGGACCGGGTCGTCTACGAGAAGACGTCGTGCGCCATCGAGCCGCGGGCGTACGTCATTTACGTGAAAACGGCGGAAGACGAGCAGGCGTTGGCGAGCGGAACGGAGCTTCCCGGCTACCGGGGCGGCATCCGCATCGAGCTGCGCCATTTCCGGGAGGAGGCGGCGCAGTACCCGGTCGTGCACGTCTTTCAGTTTCGGGACGACGACGATGCGCTGCTCCATTTGCAGAGCGACTATTTGCAGTGGAACGGCGTGGAATGGGAGAAAACGTCGGCGGAGGTGGACGAAGACCGGAAAGTGTACGTCTACTATGCGTCGCCGGTCGAATGACGACATTAGCGAAACAGCGAGGAGGGAACGGCAGTGGACTGGGAAAACGGCAAAACCCGCAAGCTCGTCAGTTTGTTCGTGGCGTCGGCGCTCGTCGTGGCGCCCGGCTGCGGCAGCCGGCAAGTGTCGGCGGGAGAATGCTGGGACCGGAACAATGACGGTTATTGCGACGACGACGGCAGCTCGGTGGGGAGCAGCTATCATTATGTGAACGGGAGCCGGGTTTATACGCGCAGCGGCGTGAAAAGCTCGGACGGAAGCTCCTACAAGGCTTCGTCCGGCGTATCGACCGGAACGGCGTCCAAGGGCGGCATCGGCAGCTCGTCCGGCTCCAGCAGCAGCTAGACCGGTTCGGTGCGATGACAGGAAGGAGGCTTCTTGCGTGGATTACGACGCATGGCGGGAACGGCTGTACGGGCCGCTTCGCGAAGAAGGCGTATTTACGTGGGATCGCATGTACGACGAGGAATACGCGCTGGCCGACATGCTGACGATAACCGCGCGCCGGCGCCGGGAAATCGCCGAAGCGACGGAGCGATTGGGCGCTTTGATCGTGAGGACCGTGGATGTCGTCAGACAGGGAGGCGAAGCGCTGTTCGCCGAGCTCGGTTTGCCGCCGGAAACGTGGGGGGCGGTTCGCATCGCCGTCTCCGACCGGCTGCCGACGGTTATCGGGCGGTTCGACTTCGCCTGGACGAAGCAAGGGCTCAAAATGCTTGAATTTAACGGCGACACGCCGACCGGCATCGTCGAAGCGTTTCACGTCAACGGGCGCATATGCGCCGCGTACGGCATGGCCGATCCGAACGAAGGGATGGCCGCCCATATCGGCGAGGCGTTCCGGCAGGCGGAGCGGACGTACCGCGAGCTGGGCTACCGGACGGACCGCATCGTGTTCAGCGCCCTGGACTGGCACGAGGAGGACGCGGGGACGACCCGCTATTTGATGCGGCAGTCGGGCCTTGCGGGAGCGACGTTCGCCGGGCTGTCCGAGCTGCGCGTATACGGGGACCGGCTGTGCGTGCTGCAGGACGGCGAGCATAAGCCGATCGATTTGCTGTACCGGCTTCACGCGCTCGAGAAGCTGGCGGAAGACCGGGACGAGGACGGCTATCCGACGGGAGCCCATGCGCTGCACTTGATGGCGGAGCGCAAGCTGGCGGTATTGAACCCGCCGTCCGCGCTGATCGCCCAGACGAAGGCGCTGCAGGCGCTCGTTTGGAACTTGTACGAGGCGGGGGAGTTTTATGCGGACGACGAGCGCGAAGCGATTCGGACGTACATGCTGCCGACGTATTTGGAAAACCGGTTCGCCGGCCGCAGCGCTTACGTAACGAAGCCGATTCTCGGCCGCGAAGGCGGCGGCGTGACGCTGTACGAGGCCGACGGCTCGTTCGCGGAACGGGACGGGGAGGCGCTGTACTGGGAGCAGCCGATGGTGTACCAGGAGCGGGTCGAGCTGCCGGTCGTGCCGATCCGCCATGCGGGCGGCGTCGCCGAGGCGAGACTGCTTTGGGGGTCGTTCTGGATCGGCGGCCGGGCTTCGGCCGTCGTGGCGCGCGCCGGTGGGCGAATTACCGGCAATTTTGCATATTTCGTGCCGGTCGGAATGGAGAAGGAGGATTTCCATGAATGAGCAGTTGGCGAACCTATTGAATTTTCTTACTTATTTGGGCGTGACGCTGCCGATACTCGCATTCGGCATATTCGCGTTCATGATCACGACGCCTTACAACGAATACAAGCTGATCCGCGAAGGGGCGAATACCGACGATCCGCGTAAAATCGGCGCGGCAAAGGCGGCCGCCCATGACCTCGGAGGCAAAATCATCGGGCTGTCGCTCGTGCTGGCGTCGGCCGTCTTCCATTCGGTGTCGCTGCTCGATTTGGCCATGTGGGGCATATTGGGCATCCTGTTCCAGGTCGTCGTCTTTTATTTGTTCGAGCTCGTGACGCCGTTTCGCGTCGTCTCGGAAATTCCGAACGGCAACGTGAGCGTGGGCATTTTCGCTTCCCGGCTCAGCGTGGCGACCGGATTGCTGATGGCGGCGCTGATCAGCTATTGAGGCGAGCCGGACGGCCCGCCGATTGTGAACGTACGCCGTCGGCCCCTGCTTCGCGCGACAGGCTTTTGCTACTTTCGCCCTAGGCAAAAAGCATAGAAAAGCGGCGCGCGGCATGGTATGATAAGGAAAATTGCGTATTTTTCACGGAGGGATAGTCGGATGAGCTTCAATATCGCCGGAAACCGCGTGGACGGCATTATCGTTCAAGCGATTTCGTCGGGGAAGTCCACGGCGCAGCAAGTCGTGCAGCAGCAAATTAACGAAGTCAAAAACGACCCGGCCAAAAATTTGCGCGAAATGCAGCAGCCGTCCGGACTGAGCAGTTTCCTGGATATTAAAGTATAAACGATAACCGAGAGACGCCGGGGCGAACCCCGGCGTTTTTGCACCGGCGGAAGAACATTCAAGTTGAAGAACGAGGAGCGATCACGATGGGAACGATTGTGGAATTTGGCTGGCTGGCCGAACGGTTGAACGATGCGGGCATCGTTATCGCCGACTGCCGGTTTACGCTCGGTCAGCCCGATGCGGGGCGGAACGCGTACGCCGAGGGGCATCTCCCGGGGGCCGTTTATTTCGATTTGGAGCGCGATTTGTCGGGACCGGTCGGCAAGCACGGAGGGAGGCATCCGCTTCCCGATATGGACGCCTTCGCCCAAAAAGTCGGACAAGCGGGGATCGATTCGTCGAAGACGGTAGTCGTCTATGACGATCAGGGCGGAGCGATGGCGTCGCGCCTGTGGTGGATGCTTCGTTATGCCGGCCACGACGGCGTGAAGCTGCTCGAAGGCGGTTACGGCGCGTGGAAAGCGGCGGGCTATCCGACCGAGACGGCGGTGCCGACGCCGATCGCGGCCCGGTTCGAAGCGTCGCCGCGGCCGGACATGCTGCTGTCGATGGAGGACGTGAAGGCGAGATTGGGCCGCAGCGGGACGACTTTGATCGATGCGCGCGAGCCGAGACGGTACCAAGGACTGGAGGAGCCGATCGATCCGGTGGCCGGGCACATTCCGGGCGCGATCAACCGGTTTTGGAAAGACGGGCTGGACGAAACGGGCCGATGGAAAAACGCCGCGAGGCAAAAGGCGCGCTTCGCCGGATTGAACCCGGCGGACGAAATCGTCGTTTATTGCGGCTCCGGAGTGACCGCTTGCCCGAACGTGCTGGCTTTGACGGAAGCGGGCTTCGCGAACGTGAAGCTGTACGGCGGCAGCTGGAGCGACTGGATCAGCTATGAGGGGAACCCGATCGCGACGGGGGAGGAGTAAGAACCGGGAGGCCGCGCCGGGCGCGGGTTGGAGGGCTGTGACAGGTTGCCGGGAGGCGGGCTGCTCACGGCCCTCTTTTGGGCTTTTCGTTCAACAGCTTGGATTTCTTCCCAGCTAAACGCAGTATACCGACCGCCTGCAACGCGGTAGCTTTGCGGAGCTAGCACTAGTCCGTCACCGTTATTTGTTTGTGCGTTCTGGAAGTCGTACTTGTTTTTAATCACCGTGCTATGGAAAAAGGCGCGGAGAAATGACTCCGTGCCCTTGGAATGCAATTTTTTTATCGCACCAGCGAGAAAAGATCGGCAGCCAACTGGTGAACCGGCTTTTTCGCGAATCCGTTGAGTCGATACAAAAACGAAGGCCGCGGATGCTCCGTTACGACCTTATTGACGAGTCCGTCGGTATTCAGCTCGTCCAGACGCGCGGACAGTATGCCTGGCGTCACATGCTGCAAGGCAAGTCGAATTTCCTGAAACCGCTCATATTTAAAATCGAGAGCGAGCAATACCGGCACATTCCACGCTTTGGCCGACAAACGACCATATCCGATATTCGCTTCTGCCAATTGAACCGATCTGGCCGCTTCACGGTACAAACGGCCTTTTTCCGTCAACACATACTCTGGCAGCAACGGATGTCGACGTTCGTGAGGCGATATATGCTGGATCAAGCCGGAGATGCACATCCGTTTTAAGTTGTCACTTAGTCGGGCGGGTGCTATGGCAAGTTGCTGTTGAAGCGGAGTAAAGCGACCGCCGCAGTTTTCAAGCGCTAGCAGCACAGGGATGGTCCATTGTCCGGAGAGCTCGTGGGTAATTTGAAGTATGTAATCCTCTGTTCTCAAGGTTAAGCTATTGACTCCGACAACTCCAGGCTATGTCCGTCCGGATCGGAGAATGTCGCAAATTTCACCACACCGGGCACCGTTTCTATTCCGCCCACAAAAGAGACTCCCTTCTGCTTAAGAAGCTGCACGGCCTCCTCGACGTTAGCTACTTCGAAGACGGTCGCTGAAGTGGAAGGGACAACAGCTTCAGACTCGGAAAGTCCGATGTAGCAATCTTTCACATTCGTTTGGACAACGGCCATTCCTGAGGAAACATCGTGAAATTCACTTGTAAAGCCAAGCTTTTCCGTATAAAACGCTAACGTTGCTTCCACGCTTGTTACGCTATACCATATTGTAACTCCCGATTTAAACATATCACACCTCCCCGATTGATACCGATATCATACTAGATATTATTTCGATAGTAAAGGAAAATATCGGATAATACCTGGGCTGATTTGGCCCCTAGAAACAGTTAAGTGGGTGCAAAAAAGCCGCCAAGGTTCTGGCGGCAGCGACCGGTATGGTGATACTGATGATAAAATCGAGCGATCCAAGTTTAGTCTGGGTATCCAGACGATGGAGGAGGCCAATGACGTGTTGCCAAGCCTTATCGAGAAGCACAACCGCAAGTTTGCCGTAGCGCCTCGCCTGGCCGATTCGGCGTATCTCAAGCTCCATTCCTCCGTGAATCTGGATCTTGTATTCACGGTTCGCGAGTATCGCAAACTGGGCACGGGGCATACTCTCTCGTACAACGGCAAACTGTATACGTTCGCCAAGCCGAATGACCTACGACTGGACGCAAGAACGACCGTCGAAGTCAGAGAGACGCTCGCCGGCGATGTGTTCCTCTGGTATCAGAACCAGCCCGTTGCGCTTTCTGAGACGGAAAAACCACATCGTCAGGCAACAGATGCAACAAAAAAAGCGAGTTCTGCGCCCCAACGCAAACCCGCCAGCCATCATCCGTGGAAAGCCCCGGACACCAACAAAAACAAGCGTACCACAAAATCAAGCGCCTTCCAAGAGGCTCTGTATTCCCAGCACAACACCTATCATGAGGCCTTCTGGTGACGGGCGGCCTCCACACTACAAAAAGTGACATTTTTACTGCTCAGTTAAGGTGACATTTTCACAGACGCTTGACATC
>NZ_JARBDC010000059.1:0-512 GCF_036577625.1 Paenibacillus sp. GYB003
CGGACAAGCCGGAAGAAGTAGTGAAGATATACCCGTCCAACCAAACGCCGATCGCACCGAACTTCGAACAATCGACGTGGAAAAATACGTCGGTGACCGGAAGCGTTTATGGCGTCGATTCGGACGGCGATCAGCTCACATTCTCGAAAGGAAGCGATCCGCAGCACGGAACGGTGACGGTGAACCCGGACGGCACATGGACGTATGTACCGCATCCCGATTATACCGGCCCGGACAGCTTCACGGTAACGGTAAGCGACGGGAAGGGCGGAACGACGACGTCGACGGTGACGATTGGTGCCCAGGATGGTTGGCGGGTGGGCGGTGGTGGGTTGGCGCGCAGAAGCAGAGGTGTTGTGCTGGGAATACAGAGCCTCTTGGAAGGCGCTTGATTTTGTGGTACGCTTGTTTTTGTTGGTGTCCGTGGCTTTCCACGGATGATGGCTGGCGGGTTTGCGTTGGGGCGCAGAACTCGCTTTTTTTGTTGCATCTGTTGCCTGACGATGTGGTTT
>NZ_JARBDC010000060.1:0-105532 GCF_036577625.1 Paenibacillus sp. GYB003
GAGCAGTTACTCTCCTTGGCGTTCTTCTCTGGCAACAGAGCTTTACGATCCGAAAACCTTCATCACTCACGCGGCGTTGCTCCGTCAGGCTTTCGCCCATTGCGGAAGATTCCCTACTGCTGCCTCCCGTAGGAGTCTGGGCCGTGTCTCAGTCCCAGTGTGGCCGATCACCCTCTCAGGTCGGCTACGCATCGTCGCCTAGGTAGGCCGTTACCCTACCTACTAGCTAATGCGCCGCAGGCCCATCCGTAAGCGGCAGATTGCTCCGCCTTTCCAATGAAGAACATGCGTTCTCCATACGTATCCGGTATTAGCTAACGTTTCCGTTAGTTATCCCGGTCTTACGGGCAGGTTGCCTACGTGTTACTCACCCGTCCGCCGCTGACCCCGAAAGGTCCGCTCGACTTGCATGTATTAGGCACGCCGCCAGCGTTCGTCCTGAGCCAGGATCAAACTCTCCAATAAGGTGTTGCTTATTAGATGAGCCGATTTGCTCATTACTTGACTAGCTTGTTATGGTCTCGCGAGAGACCGCACTTGCACGCTCGTTGTTCAGTTTTCAAGGAGCAAATTCGATGACCTTCGTCAACTTTCGCCGTTTTGCGGCGACCTCTTTAATATAACACATCCGCCTATTTCTTTGCAAGCTTTTTTGAAAATTATTTTTCGAAGCTTGCCGACCGATGCATTGCCGTTTGAAGCGGCAAGAGATAGACTACCACGCCCATACGAGAAAGTCAACATCTTTTTTCTTACTCTATGATTAAACCGACTTGTCGGATTTGAAACAAAAGCGGGCGCCTTCGCAGCGCCCGCCGGTCATACGACTTCCTGTATAAATAATTTGCGGTCGACCGCCAAATTGACGATGGTTCCGTTAATGTTCACCATCGGACGCGTCGGATTCGCCCGGTCCGTAAAAATAATTTCGCCGATCCGATTGTCGCTCAGCCTTACGATCGTACCGTGATGAAATTGCGTCACCTTATGGATAAACGTCGAGACGATCGTCGGCTCCAGCTTGCCGAACGATTCCTTCTGAACCTGCTCGAGCACGAGATACGGCGACTGCGCCTTCTTGTAGGTCCGATTGCTCGTCATCGCGTGAAAAATATCGGCTACCGCGATCACTTTCGCATACGGATGGATTTTGTCGCCTTTCACGGCAAGCGGATAGCCCGAACCATCCTCCCGCTCGTGATGCTGCAAAGCGCAAAGCTTCGAGCCGTCGTTGAGCGAAGCCGTATTTTTAAGAATGGCGTACCCGTACAGCGTATGACGTCTCACCTCTTCCACTTCGGCGGCCGTCAGCTTGGAAGGTTTGGCCAATATGGCCGGATCGACCTTCGCGTTGCCGATGTCGTGCAGCAATCCGCCCAATGCGATCGGTATCCAGTCCTTGCTCTGGAATCCGTGCCATTTCCCCAGCAAATACGAGGTAAGAGCGACCATGATGCTGTTGTGATACATATATTCGTCCGAGTTCAGCATTCTCGGCGTAAACGTCAAAATGTTGTAATGCTCGATTTTGGCGATCAACTGCTCGAGTCCCGTTCGAATATCCAATATCGGAATGGTCGGGGAAGCCATCGCGTTTTTGAACACCTTTTTCAGCAGTTGCAGCATTTTGTCGTATTCGGTGTAAAACTGGATGAGGCCCGATTCTTCCTGCCTTTCTTCCGATTTGGCCGACGCCTCCGGCTCGATCGTGACGGCCGGGATGAGAAACGCCCGCAAAATGTCATACTCCCTCTGGGTAACGTAAAAACCTTTCTTGAACAAAACGTTGCCCATTTTCGTAACGACATCTTCGACGATTTTATCGCCGATTTTCAACTGGGAAACGGAAATGATCGCCATCCTATGTCGCCTGCCTTGCGTTCTCGTTTATCGAATCTCCCGTTCCGGTTTATTGTTCCTCGTCGGATTCCGCATCGGCCGGCGCTTCTTCGCTTTTCTCGACCCGCGTAACGGTAGCGACCTCGTCGTCCTCGCGCGTATGAATCAGCTTGACGCCCTGCGTATTGCGGCCCATCGTGTTGATTCCCGACATGCTCGTGCGGATAATCGTGCCCGAAGCGGTAATAATCATAAGGTCTTCTTCGTTTTTGACGACCTTGAGACCTACGACCGGACCGTTCTTCGGCGTAATGTTCAGCGTCTTGATCCCTTTGCCGCCGCGCGACTGGATGCGGTATTCGTCCATCGGCGTCCGCTTGCCGTACCCTTTGGACGTAACGATGAGTACGTCGTCGTTCAAATCGACGACATCCATATCGATGACGGCATCGTCGTCGGCGATCGAAATGCCTTTTACCCCGGTCGCCGAACGTCCCATCGAACGGACGTCCTCCTCGGAAAACCGGATCGACATCCCTTGCCGCGTCCCCATAATGATTTCCTGCTTGCCGTCGGTCAGCTTCACGCCGATCAAATCGTCGTCCTCGCGCAGGTGGATCGCGATCAAGCCCGCCTTGCGGATGTTGGCGTAATCGTCGAGCGGCGTCTTTTTGACGATTCCGTTTTTGGTGGCGAAAAACAAATATTTGTCGGAATCGAAATTTTCGATCGGAATGACCGCGTTCACTGTCTCGCCCTGTTCGATCTGGATCAGGTTGATGATCGGCGTTCCCCGGGCCGTACGGCTCAAATCGGGAATTTCGTAAGCTTTCAGCCGGTACGCCTTCCCTTTGTTCGTGAAAAACATCAAATAATGATGCGTATTCGAAACGAACAAATGTTCGAGGAAGTCGTTGTCTTTCGTATCCATCCCGACGACGCCGCGGCCGCCCCGCTTCTGACTGCGGTAGGTCGTAACCGGCAGCCGTTTGATATAGCCGGAATGCGTAATCGTAATGATGACGTCCTCGCGCGGGATCAAGTCCTCGTCTTCGATGCTTTCTTCGCCGATCGTAATTTCGCTGCGGCGTTCGTCGGCGTATTTCTCGCGAATTTCCCGCAGCTCTTCGCTAATAATGCCGAGAATCAGCTTTTCGTCGGCCAAAATGGCGCGGTATTCGGCGATTTTTTGCATCAATTCCGCGTACTCCGCCTCGATCTTTTCCCGCTCCAACCCGGTGAGCCGCTGCAGACGCATGTCCAAAATCGCCTGCGCCTGCTCGTGGCTCAAGTTGAAACGGTTCATGAGACCGTCGCGCGCTTCTTCCGTCGTCCGGGACGACCGGATCAGCGTAATGACCTCGTCCAAGTTGTCGAGAGCGATGCGCAGCCCTTCGAGAATATGCGCCCGGGCTTCCGCTTTTTTCAAATCGTACTCGGTCCGACGGCGTATGACTTCCTGCTGGTGTTTCAAATAATAATGGAGCATGTCCTTCAGGTTCAGCACTTTCGGCTCGCCGTTCACGAGCGCGAGCATGATGATCCCGTAGTTGGACTGCATCGGCGTATGCTTATACAAATTGTTCAGCACGACGTTCGGATTGACGTCGCGGCGAAGCTCGATAACGATGCGCATCCCGGTGCGGTCGGACTCGTCCCGCAAATCGGTAATGCCGTCGATATGCTTGTCGCGCACGAGCTCGGCGATTTTTTCGACGAGCTTCGCCTTGTTCACTTTATACGGCAGCTCGTACACGATTATACGGGCTTTGTTGTTCGATTCCTCGATGTTGACTTTCGCCCGCATCGTGGCGGAGCCGCGGCCCGTCGTATACGCCTGGCGGATGCCCTCGCGCCCCAAAATGTAGGCGCCCGTCGGAAAGTCCGGGCCTTTGATGACCTGCATCAGCTCGAGCGGCGTGACGTCCGGGTTGTCGATCAGCATTTGCACGCCGTCGATCACCTCGCCGAGGTTATGCGGCGGAATGCTTGTCGCCATCCCTACGGCGATTCCGTACGAGCCGTTGACGAGCAAGTTCGGATAGCGGGAAGGAAGGACGGAAGGCTCGACTTCTTCGCCGTCGTAATTGGGCACGAAATCGATCGTTTCCTTTTGCAAATCGCGCAAAAGCTCCATCGAAATTTTCGACAGCCGCGCTTCCGTGTATCGCATCGCCGCGGCGAAGTCGCCGTCGATCGAGCCGAAGTTGCCGTGACCGTCGACGAGCATGTACCGGGTCGAGAAATCTTGCGCCATCCCGACCATCGTTTCGTATACGGCCGAATCGCCGTGCGGATGGTATTTGCCGATAACTTCCCCTACGATTCTCGCCGATTTCTTGTAAGGCTTATCCGGTGCCATGCCGAGCTCGGACATCGCGTACAATATGCGGCGGTGCACCGGCTTCAGTCCGTCGCGGACGTCGGGAAGCGCGCGGCTTACGATGATGCTCATCGCGTAATCCATGAAGGACGTGCGCATTTCGTTGCTGATGTCGATATCTTTTATGAGCGAACGATTTTCTTCAGCCATGGGACCTCCTGGAAGCTGGTTGTTCGGCGAACGCTACGCGCGGGGCGCAGCCGGTTTCGCCTTTCGTTTCCGCAACTTGCGCGGCGTTTGTGCCGGCGTATCGGATCAAACGTCCAAGTTTTTGACGAACTTGGCGTGTTCTTGGATAAACTCTCTGCGCGGCTCGACGTTGTCGCCCATGAGCGCGTCGAAAATGGCGTCGGCTTCGATCGCGTCCTGGATGCTCACCTGCAGCATCGTCCGGCTTTCCGGATCCATCGTCGTTTCCCACAATTGCTCCGGGTTCATTTCGCCGAGACCTTTGTACCGCTGGATGTTCGCCTTGACGCCTTCGCCGAATTCCTGCAAAATCGCATCGCGCTGCTTCTCGTTATAGGCATAACGAACGGTCTTGTTCCGTTCGATTTTGAACAGCGGCGGCTGCGCGATATACACGTAGCCGGCTTCGATAATTTTGCGCATATACCGGTAAAAGAACGTCAGCAGCAGCGTCCGGATGTGGGCGCCGTCCACGTCGGCGTCGGTCATGATAATGACTTTATGGTAACGCGCTTTGGACAAGTCGAAATCGTCGCCGATTCCCGTGCCGAGCGCCGTAATGATCGCGCGGATTTCCGCGTTGGACAAAATTTTGTCGAGACGCGACTTCTCGACGTTCAAAATTTTCCCGCGAAGCGGCAAAATCGCCTGGAAATGCCGATCTCGGCCCTGCTTGGCCGAACCGCCCGCGGAGTCGCCTTCGACGATGTACACTTCGCTGATCGACGCGTCGCGGGACGAGCAGTCGGCCAGCTTGCCGGGCAGCGAGCTGACCTCGAGCGCGCTTTTGCGCCGGGTCAATTCCCTCGCCTTGCGGGCCGCTTCCCGGGCGCGCGCCGCTTGAATGCCCTTCTCCACGATCCGCTTGGCGATCGCCGGATTTTCGTTCAAAAATTCCTCGAACTTATCCGCGAAAAGAGATTCGACAATACTGCGCACTTCGCTGTTGCCGAGCTTCGTCTTCGTCTGGCCTTCGAACTGCGGGTCGGGAATTTTGACGGAAATGATCGCGGTCAAGCCTTCACGGACGTCGTCCCCGGTCAGGTTGGAGTCGCTGTCCTTGATCGCGTTCGTTTTGCGGGCATAATCGTTCAAAATGCGGGTTAAAGCGCTTTTAAACCCCGATTCGTGCGTGCCGCCTTCATGGGTGTTGATATTGTTGGCGAACGAGTAAATGTTTTCGGTGTAGCTGTCGTTGTACTGCAGCGCCACTTCCGCCTGGATCTTGTCTTTCTCGCCTTCGATGTAGATCGGCGGCTCGTGAATCGCCTGCTTTGTCCGGTTCAAATATTCGACGTACGAGACGATGCCGCCGTCCGCCTTGTACGTGTTCGACAAATCGTGGCGCTCGTCGATAAGCTGAATTTCGATGCCTTTATTCAAAAACGCAAGCTCGCGTATGCGCGATTGCAGCATATCGTACTCGAATTCGGTCGTTTCCGTAAAAATGTCCGGGTCCGGCTTGAACGTAATTTTCGTTCCGGTCTCGTCCGTGTCGCCGACGATCTGAATGTCGTATTGCGGCTTCCCCCGGCTGTATTCCTGTTTATAAACGTGCCCGTCCTTCCACTTCACTTCGACGACGAGCTTTTCCGAGAGCGCGTTGACGACGGACACGCCGACCCCGTGCAGACCGCCGGACACTTTGTACCCTTCGCCGCCGAATTTGCCGCCCGCATGCAGAACGGTCAAGACGACTTCGAGCGTCGATTTTTTCAGTTTGGCATTTTCGCCGACCGGGATGCCCCGGCCGTTGTCGATGACGGTCACGCTGTTGTCTTTATGGACGATGACCTGGATTAATGTGCAATATCCCGCCAACGCCTCGTCGATGCTGTTATCTACTACTTCCCAAACCAAATGGTGAAGCCCCCGGACGCCGGTTGACCCAATATACATCCCCGGGCGTTTGCGTACCGCTTCGAGTCCTTCAAGCACCTGGATCTGGCTTTCGTCGTATGTGTGTTGGTTGACAGTCATTCGCTAGGTCACCTACTTCTCTGATTTGAAAATGGTTCGATATCGCTGACGAGCAAGCTGCTGGTCCGTTTTTTGAGCGTCGTCGACGAGATGGGAGAGTAGTAAACTTTCGTTTTCGTCACGACGATCGACTTGCACTCTTCTTCGCCGATCACTTCCACGTTTTTTTCTTTTTGGGCATGCAGCACGAAACTTTTCGATATTTTCGAAGACTTCTCGACGGACAGATCGAAGATGGCGATAAGCTCGGACGTACGAATGATTTTTTCTCCGCCTAAATGAATAAACATGACGAATCAGCTCCTCTTTCGATTTAAGCGAGCGTTGACTAAACCAATCGGCCGTTTCGCACATGAAAAATGGAGGCGTTCTCCAGTCGATTCATCTGAAGGCTTTCAACGCCGGTCGTGGTGATGAACGTCTGAACTTTCGTCTGGAACGTCTCGAGAAGTTGGGTTTGCCGATATGTGTCCAATTCGGACAGAACGTCGTCGAGCAAGAGCAGCGGATATTCGCCGACTTCCTCCTGGATAAACTCGATTTCGGCGAGTTTTAACGACAGCGCGGTTGTTCGCTGCTGCCCTTGCGAACCGAACGTCTGGACGTCTTTGCCGTTGATGTAGAAAGCCAGATCGTCCCGGTGGGGGCCGTACAGCGTCGTGCTTCGTCGTATTTCCTGATCCTTAGCCTGTGATAACTTTATCATAAATTGCTCAAATAAAACAGATTCTTCTACCGAATCGTCATAGGCGAACGAAGGCTTGTACTCGATGGCGAGCGTTTCCGAGCCGTTCGTAATGCCGCGATGGATAGATTCCGCCCATATTTGCAACTTATGAATAAAGTTTTGACGTTTTTTCATAATTTTAATACTCAGGCGGACAAGTTGTTCGTTCCACACCTCGAGCAGCGTCCCGTTCGCCGGCGATGCGCCGAACGACTGCTTGAGCAGGTTGTTGCGCTGCGCGAGCACTTTCTGATATTGCGACAAGTCATATATATACGAGGGCAGCACCTGCCCGATCTCCATGTCGAGAAACCGGCGGCGGACGCCGGGAGAGCCTTTGACGATGCTCAAATCTTCCGGCGCGAACATGACGACGTTGAGCGCTCCGATAAAATTGCTCAGCTTTTTTTGCTCCAGCCCGTTGATAATCGCTTTTTTGCCTTGATTCGAAAACGTCAGGTCGAGGGTGCACGGGCCGTATTTTTTATCGAACTCCCCGTGCAGCGTCGTCCGTTCGGCGCCGAAGCGGATCAGCTCCTTATCGTGATGCGTCCGGTGCGACTTGGTCAAGGCGAGCACGAATATCGCTTCGAGCAAATTCGTTTTCCCTTGGGCGTTCGGGCCGATGAAAATATTGACGGCGCCTTCCGTCGCCAGCTCTACCGATTCGTAGTTGCGATAGTCGCGGAGCGCCAGTTTTTTCAGATACAAGCAGAAGCCTCCTAGCTACGCCGCTCGACCGCGAACGTTCCGCAGCCTTCCACCGCAACGCGGTCGCCGGCGTACAGCTTGCGTCCTCTGCGGTTTTCCGGCTCGTCGTTTACGGAAATCGCGGTCTCCTTGACGAAAACTTTCGCTTCCCCGCCCGTCGATATGCAGTCCGCCAGCTTCAAAAATTGACCGAGCGTAATGAATTCCGTCGAAATGGTGATCGTCTTCATCTCTTGCACCCCGTCAGCCCGTCGTCCGGTAAGGCATGATCAGATGCAGCATGTTGGAGTGGTCCTCCGGCTTCATGATGATCGGCTGCATCGCGCCGCGGAAACAAATTTGGATAAAATCGCTGTCGATGACCTTGAGCGCGTCGAGCATATATTTGGAGTTGAACGAGATGCTGAGCAGGTCGCCGGTCAGCTTGTGCGTTTCGATCTGCTCCGTCACTTTGCCGAGCTCGCTGGAGCTGGACGATATTTCGACCGACTGGTCTTCCTTCAGCGTCATTTTCACGATATTCGTCTTCTCTTCGCGCGACAGCAAGTAAGCGCGGTCGATTGCGTCGGCCAGCTTGCGCGTGTCGATCGTCAGCTCGGTTTGGAACGATTGCGGAATGAGCTTCGACGTGTCCGGGTAGGCGCCGTCCAAAATGCGCGTGTAAAATAAAATATTTTCCATTTTGAACAGCACCTGGTTGTTCGCGACAACGATTTCGACGGTCATGTTATCGTCGGGAAGCAGCTTGTTCAGCTCGTTCAAGCTTTTGCCGGCAATGACGATATTTTGAAAGTCGACTCCGCCTTCGGATGAAATTTGCGCTTCCCGCGACGCCATCCGCAGCCGGTCGCAGGCGATCAGCTTCAGCCGGTTTTGGGCGAAATTCCACAAGACGCCGGTCAGGATCGGCGACGTTTCGCTGGTGGAGACGGCGAACGTCGTTTGCCGGATCATGCTTTTCAGCAAATCGCTCGATACGTTCACGACGTTGTGCTCCTCCAGCTGCGGGAGGAGAGGGTACTCTTCGGGATCGAGGCCGACGAGCTGAATTTCCGCCGCTCCGGAGCGAATCCATGTAATAAAATTTTGTTTCACCTCGATCGTCACTTCGGGCGACGGCAGCTTGCGGATCATCTCCGTAAAAAATTTCGCCGGCAGCACGACGCTGCCGGTAGCAGCCACTTGCACGATTTCCGTTCCGTCGAGCTCGCGCGGAATAAAGCTTTGTATCGAAATTTCCGTATCGGACGCCGTCAGCGTGACGCCGTTTTCGTCCACATCTATTTTGATGCCGGTCAAGATCGGGATCGTCGTCCGGCTGGAGATCGCTTTCGACACGTGCTGGATCGATTCGTTCAAGTTGTCTTTCAAAATATGGATTCTCATTATTTCAACTCCCGGTTCTAAATGATTCCGAAGCTCGCATAAGATAACGATGTAGACGAGGATGCGGAAAGCGAACGGCTTGCGCGTCACTATTAAGTATATATCTTTTATAGTGCAGGTAGTAGTAGGCGCCCTGAATATGTGGATATGTGGGCAAACCGCTTGAACAATAAAGCCTATCCACATGTGAATAGTTTGTGCATAGGCTTCCGATTATTAAGAGGTCGGATTTTTGATTTTTTCGGTTATCGTTTGAATGATTTTGTACAAGTCCTGATCGTGCTGCAGAGCGGAGGCGATTTTTTCGTGGGCGTGGATGACGGTCGTATGGTCCCGTCCTCCGAACGCTTCGCCGATTTTCGGCAGCGAATAGTCGGTCAGCTCGCGGGACAAGTACATGGCGACCTGTCTCGGAAAAGCGACGGCTTTCGTTCGTTTGCGCGCCTTGAAATCTTCCAGCTTCAGACTGTAAAACTCGCCGACCTTCTGCTGAATGTCCTGAATCGTAATGATTTTCGGCCGGCTGGACGGAATGATGTCCTTGAGCGCTTCCGCGGCCAGATGCGTCGTGATGTCCTGGTTGATGAGCGACGAATAGGCGACGACGCGGATGAGGGCGCCTTCCAGCTCGCGAATGTTCGTATCGATCTGGTTCGCGATATAGATCATCGCCTCGTTCGGGATATCCAAATTTTCCGCCTTCGCCTTTTTCCTGAGAATGGCGATTCGCGTTTCCAGATCGGGAGGCGCGATGTCGGTTATAAGTCCCCACTCGAACCGGGAGCGGAGCCGGTCTTCGAGCGTCGGGATTTCTTTCGGCTGCCGGTCGCTCGAGATAATGATCGCTTTATGCTCCTCGTGCAGCGCGTTGAACGTATGGAAAAATTCTTCCTGCGTGCCTTCCTTGCCGGCCAAAAACTGGATGTCGTCGATCAGCAGCACGTCGATTTTGCGGTATTTGTTGCGAAAATCTTCGCCCCGGTTGTCGCGGACGGCGTTGATGAACTCGTTCGTAAATTTCTCGGACGAAATGTACAGCACGCGCGCCCCCGGATTGTGCTCCAGCACGTAATGGCCGATTGCGTGCATCAGATGGGTTTTTCCGAGTCCGACGCCGCCGTACAAAAACAGCGGGTTGTACGCTTTCGCCGGCGCTTCCGCGACGGCCAGCGACGCCGCATGGGCAAACCGGTTGCCGGATCCGACGACGAACGTATCGAACGTATATTTCGGGTTCAATATATTATAGATGCTGCCGTCTTCCTGCGGCGGCGATTGCTTCACGATCGGAGTCGCTCCCGGCGGGTTCGGCTTCGCGGCGGGCTCTTCCGTATCTTGTATGACGAAGCTGACTTCGACGTCGCGGCCCAAATATTCGAGGACGGTGGCGGCGATCATTTTTTTGTAGCGGCTTTCGAGCCAATCGCGCGCGAAGCTCGACGGCGCGCAAACCGTCAGCTGCGTTTCGGTAAAGACGGATGCCGTCGTCGATTTCAGCCAAGTGTCGAAGCTCGGTTTGCTTAATTTCGTTTGAATCACGGACAACACTTGCTGCCATAACTCGTGGGTATGACCGTCCACAGTTTGTTCACTCCTTCGATTCATTGCCGGTCGTACAAAGGGCCATGCTATGTGAATCATTTCAAAGATTATGTCGGTATATATCCACAAATGTCATAGGTTTGGGAATTTTGAAATGAACGCAGGGGAAAATTGTTCACAAACTTATCCACAGCCTGTTGATAATCGGAGAGTTTCGGTGCGCTATTCACAACCGAAAACAATACCATGATAGCAGAATTGGCGCGTGTTTTCAAACATTATCCACAATATCTAGACCTTGTGCGCAACAGTTGTCAACAGCACTACATATTGTTTATACGTTGTGCAAAAACCGACAAAATGCGATTTTCCGCCCCGAAAAGTTATGCACAAGTGGATAAAAGATCGAAACGCGCGGTTATTTTGCGCACAGTGGATAACGTTGCGGCGAATGCGCCCTGATTTTGCCGAACGGCCCCAGATTGACTTTTGGACCGAGAAGTGATTTAATGGATAGAGGCGTTTTCGGAAAAGGTAACGGAAATACCGTAGGGAGGTGCAATCGATGGGTCCGACATTTAAACCGAATGTCAGCAAGCGCAAAAAAGTGCACGGCTTTCGTAAAAGAATGAGCACGAAAAACGGCCGTAAGGTGTTGAAAGCACGCCGCCAAAAAGGAAGAAAAGTTATCAGCGCGTAATGAAAGGCCACTTCCGGGTGGTCTTTTCTTTTTACGAAATAATGGCATACGTCCGGTGTTCCGGCCGAATGACGGGCTACGGCTTCGAAGTCCCCGCGCCGCGCTGCGGGGGCGCTTAAGTTTTGTCGAATCGACGGTGAAGAGGATGCAGAAGGAGCTGCGGCTGACCCGCAGGGAAGATTTCAATAAAGTGTACCGCCACGGCAAGTCGACGGCCAATTTGCAGGTCGTCATTTATTGTTTGCCGAATCCGCGGATCGAACGGTTCCGGATGGGGGTATCGGTGAGCAAAAAGCTGGGAAGCGCGGTCGTGCGAAACCGGATCAGACGGATGATGAAAGAGATCGTCCGCTTGAACGAGGAACGGATCCGCTCGCATTACGACTTCATCGTGATCGCCCGCAAGCCGGTTGTCGACATGGAGTACAAGCAGTTGGAAAAAAGCTTGATGCACGCGCTGAAACGGGCCCAGCTGCTGCGAAGCTCGACCTAGCGGCGGCCGCTCTGCCGATCGCCCGCCGGGACCTGCTTTCGACAAGCGAAAATTCGTTTTTTCCAAAGTTTCATTTGCTGTCCAACTTGTGGTATAGTTGATGTTGGATAGGAGGGCCGTTTCCCGTCTATGACGGTGCCTTTTCCTGATGTTCCGGGTGCGGTCGACTTTTCGCGCGCAATCAGCGCTATATAGATAAAGATTTAGGAGGAAGCTTATTTTGGCCCGACGTCGAATACATCTCGCTCTGCTGTTTGTTGCTGCCATCGCCTTGCTTTCCGGCTGCAGCAGCATGTCGGCGCAAACGAATCCGATCGATCCGAACAACGGGATATGGGACCGGTATTTCGTGCATCCGCTTTCTTGGTTGCTGAACTGGTTCGCCGAACTGTTATGGGGACAATACGGATTGTCCATTTTGGTCGTAACGATCATCATCCGCTTCCTGGTGCTTCCTCTGACGCTGAAGCAGTACCGCAGCTCCAAGGCGATGCAGGCGATCCAGCCGGATATGAAGAAGATCAAGGACAAGTACAAGGACGATCCGAAGAAGCAGCAGGAAGAAACGATGAAGCTGTTTCAAAAACACGGCGTCAATCCGCTGGCCGGCTGCTTGCCGCTGCTCGTGCAGATGCCGATCTTGATCGCGCTCTATAACGCGATCGTGCGCAACGGGGAGATCAGCCAGCATACGTTTTTATGGATGCAGCTCGGTACGCCGGACCCGTATTACGTGCTTCCGACGCTGGCCGCCATTACGACGTTCCTGCAGCAAAAGGTGATGGCGTCCCAGACGACGCCGCAAATGCAAAATTTGATGCTCATATTCCCGGTGCTCATCTTCGTCATGTCGATGAATTTCGCTTCGGCGCTGCCGCTCTATTGGGTATACAGCAACCTGTTTACTGTCGTGCAATCTTATTTGCTGTACGGTAGATCTAATCAAAAGGGTGACGTGTCCAAATGAAAACAATCGTTGTCACGGGCAAAACGATCGAGGATGCGGTAAAATCCGGGCTTGCGCAATGGGGCGTTCCGGAGCAGCGGGTCAAAGTCAAAGTATTGGAACAGCCCTCCAAAGGGTTATTCGGCTTGATCGGCGCCAAGGAAGCGAAGGTGGAGCTGGAGCTCATTCCGGACGCGCTGGAAGAGGCGGTCAAGTTTTTGGAAGATGTGTTTCGTACGATGGACATCCAAGTCAACATCGATCGTGAGCAAACCGATGACGGCGTACAGTTTAATTTGAACGGCAAAGAATTGGGAATACTGATTGGAAGAAGGGGCCAGACGCTGGACTCTTTGCAATATCTCGTCAATATCGTGGCGAACCGGTACGCCGATTCGCACGTTAGAATCGTGCTCGATGCGGAAAATTTCCGCAAGCGCCGCCGGCAGACGCTGGAGGAGCTTTCGAACCGGCTCGCCATGCGGGTCGTCCGAACCGGCAAGGAAGTGGTGCTGGAGCCGATGTCGCCGCAAGAACGGAAAGTGATCCATTCCAAGCTGCAAAATCATCCCGAGGTGAAAACATTCAGCAAAGGGGAAGAACCGAATCGCAGAGTCGTAATCGCGCTCCGATAAGGGTTGGATGGGATGCGCGGAAGGGGCGCCTCATACCGGGCGAAACGGATGCCGGGAACCGGCGCCGGCCATCCGCGCGACTGCGGCAACTTTATGGCAATGGCTCCGCTAGGGCGGGAGTCATTGTTTTTGTTTTACTTGAAGACTACGGAACGATCAACGAATCGTCAATCCAGAAGGTGGTGTACGTGAAGCATGTCGGATACGATTGCAGCTATTTCGACTCCCGCCGGCGAAGGGGGGATCTCCGTTATACGCGTGAGCGGCGCGGACTCGATCGAGGCGGTCGACCGCATCTTTTCATTTAAAGGAAAGCTGCGGGACGTTCCGTCCCATACGGTGCATTACGGGCATATCGTAGCGCCGGATACCGGCGAGCGGGTCGAAGAAGCGCTCGTGACGGTCATGCGGAGCCCGAGATCGTTTACGACCGAAGATGTCGTCGAAGTCAGCTGTCACGGAGGCCTGATCGCGGTCAAAAAAGTGCTCGACCTCGTGCTGGAGCAAAACGTGCGGCTTGCCGAACCGGGCGAATTTACGAAACGGGCGTTTTTGAACGGACGCATCGACCTCGCCCAGGCGGAAGCGGTCATCGATTTGATCCGGGCGAAGTCCGACCGGGCGTACAAAATCGCGCTGCGGCAGGTGGAAGGGACGCTGTCGAAGCAGGTGAAGCAGCTGCGCCACCGGCTCGTCGAATTGATGGCGCATATCGAGGTCAATATCGATTACCCCGAACATGACGTCGAAGAGCTGACGAACGCGTATATCGAGGACAAATGCAAAGAAGCGCTGGCCGATCTGGAACGGCTGTTGCGCACGGCGGAGCAGGGGAAAATTTTGCGCGAAGGCATCGTCACCGCCATCGTAGGCCGGCCGAACGTCGGCAAATCTTCGCTGCTCAACGCGCTCGCGCAGGAAAACAAAGCGATCGTCACCGATATCCCGGGGACGACGAGGGACGTAATCGAGGAATACGTGAACTTGAACGGCATACCGCTCAAGCTGCTCGATACGGCCGGACTGCGCGAAACGGAGGATATCGTCGAGCGGATCGGCGTGGAGCGCTCCCGGAACGCTTTAACCGAAGCCGATCTGATCATTCTCGTGATCAACCGCGGCGAGCCGCTGCACGAGGACGAGAAGCAGCTGATCGAGCAGGTGCGGGATAAGCAAAGCATCGTCGTGCTGAACAAGAGCGATCTGCCTCTCGCCGCCGATATCGGTTACGTGGAAGCCCGTTTTCCGCCGGAGCGGATCGTCTCGATGTCGGTCAAGGAAGAGGAAGGGCTGGACCGGTTAGGGAAGGCGATCGCGGATTTGTTTTTCGGCGGACGGCTGGAAATGAACGATTTGACGTATGTGAGCAACGTGCGGCATATTCATCTGTTGAAAAGCGCGATGAAGGCGCTGGAAGAGGCGCTCGAGGCGGTCGACCGGCGCATTCCGATCGATATGATCCAGATCGATATTAGCCGCGCCTGGGAGTCTCTCGGGGAGCTTGTCGGCGATACCGCCCATGAGTCGCTCATCGATCAAATTTTTTCGCAATTTTGTTTGGGCAAGTAATCGACGGAATAAAGCGAACAAATGTTCGTGCTATACAAGAAGGCAAGGGAGGTTTTATCGTGAACAACTATTCGGCGGGTCAATACGACGTCATCGTAATCGGAGCCGGGCATGCCGGCTGCGAGGCGGCGCTCGCTTCCGCACGCATGGGGTGCGAAACGCTGCTGCTTACGATCAATTTGGATATGGTTGCGTTTATGCCGTGCAATCCTTCGATCGGGGGGCCGGCGAAAGGACATGTCGTCCGGGAAATCGATGCGCTCGGCGGCGAGATGGGACGCAATATCGATAAAACGTTTATTCAGCTGCGCATGCTCAATACCGGGAAAGGCCCGGCGGTTCATGCGCTTCGCGCGCAAGCCGACAAATTTTTGTACCAGCATACGATGAAGGAAACGATCGAGAAGCAGCCCAAGCTGACGCTTCGCCAAGGCATGGTCGAGGAGCTGATCGTCGAAGACGGCGTCTGCAAAGGCGTCGTGACGAAGACGGGCGCCGAGTATTACGGCAAAGCGATCGTGCTGACGACCGGCACGTACTTGCGCGGCAAAGTAATCATGGGCGATTTGATGTACGAGAGCGGGCCGAACAACCAGCAGCCGTCCGTAAAGCTGTCGGAAAGCTTGAGATCGCTCGGCTTCGAGCTGGTCCGGTTCAAAACCGGAACTCCGCCGCGCGTGCATAAAGATACGATCGACTTCGCGAAGATGGAAATTCAGCCCGGAGACGAGCAGCCGAAATATTTTTCGTACGAAACCGAGCCGTTCGTCCGCGAGCAGCTGCCGTGCTGGCTTACGTACACGTCGGCCGATACGCATGAAATCATTAACAGCAATCTTCATCGCGCTCCGATGTTTTCCGGGGCGATCGAAGGGACCGGTCCGCGCTATTGTCCGTCGATCGAAGATAAAATCGTCCGCTTCAGCGATAAGCCGAAGCATCAAATCTTTTTGGAGCCGGAAGGCCGCCATACGTCGGAATATTACGTGCAGGGGCTTTCCACCAGCATGCCGGAGGAAGTGCAGTTGAGCATTTTGCGGTCGATCCCCGGTCTCGAGAACGTTAAAATGATGCGTACCGGCTATGCGATCGAGTATGACGCGATCGTCCCGACGCAGCTGTGGCCTTCTTTGGAGACGAAGCGGGTCCAAGGTCTGTTCACCGCAGGGCAAATTAACGGGACGTCCGGCTACGAGGAAGCGGCCGGGCAGGGGATAATGGCCGGCATCAATGCGGCCCGCAAAGTGCAGGGGAAAGAGCCTGTCGTGCTGGAACGGTCGCAAGGCTATATCGGCGTTCTGATCGACGATCTCGTTACGAAAGGCACGAGCGAGCCTTACCGTCTGCTTACGTCGAGAGCCGAATACCGGCTGCTGCTCCGTCACGACAACGCCGATTTGCGGCTTACTCCGATCGGGTACGAGATCGGGCTTATTTCCGAGGAGCGGTATCAAAAGTTTATGCATAAAAAATCGACCGTGGCGCTCGAAATCGATCGGTTGAAAACGACGAAGCTGCGTCCGGAGCCGCATGTTCAGCAGCTTTTGACCGAGCTCGGCACCGTACCGCTGAACAACGCCGTCGATATGATTTCGCTGCTCCGCCGGCCGGAAGTGACATACGCGCATTTGGAGCAGCTGTCTCCGTCGCCGTTCGAATTGAACGAGGAGATGAAGGAGCAGGTCGAAATCCAGATCAAATACGAAGGGTATATCGAGAAGCAGCTGATCCATGTCGAACGTCTCGCGAAAATGGAAAAGAAAAAGCTTCCGGAAAATTTAAATTATGCGGAAATTCACGGGATCGCCAACGAAGCGAAGCAGAAGCTTGCGCAAATCCGGCCGATTTCGATCGGGCAGGCGTCGCGCATTTCCGGGGTAACGCCTGCCGACATTTCGATTCTTCTCGTTTATTTGGAGCAGCATAACAAAACCGCTGCGGCAAGAGGCTGACACCGATGGACGATGTGAAAAAGCTGTTTACCGAGCTGCTTGCCGAACGGCAGCTCCAGTTGTCCGATAAGCAATGGGAGCAATTCGAGACGTATTTTCGCGAGCTTGTTTCTTGGAACGAAAAAATGAATTTGACGGGGATTACCGAGAGAGAGCAGGTCTATATGAAGCATTTTTACGATTCGCTCTCTCTTTCTTTTTTCGTTCCGATGTCCGAACTTTCAACGATAGCCGATATCGGTTCCGGAGCCGGGTTTCCCAGTATTCCGCTTCGCATCGTATTCCCGCATTTGCGCGTAACGATCGTCGATTCGCTAAACAAACGCATTCAGTTTTTGAATCATCTCGTTCAATCGCTGGGGCTGGAGCATGTTACTTGTATACACGGGCGGGCGGAAGATGTCGCTCGCATGAATGGACAACGGGACAGCTACGATCTTGTGACCGCGCGGGCCGTTGCCCGTCTGAACGTGCTCGCCGAATTTTGCCTTCCTTTTGTGCGCAAATCGGGCCTATTTGCTGCGATGAAAGGGGCCGATCCCGAGGAGGAGCTGCGCGAGGCTGCGTTCAGCTTGAGGCAGCTTCGCGGAGTCGTAAAATCGGTCGCATCGTTCCAGCTTCCGATCGAGCAATCTTCCCGGCATATCATTTTGATCGAGAAGGTTGGGGCGACGCCGCAAAAGTATCCGCGAAAGGCGGGACTGCCTTTAAAGCAGCCGCTAATTGGAGCGCCGCGTTAATTGTTCCACGTGAAACATTCACAAATTGTTTCGATGGGATAGGCAGGAAATCGACCGTCTTTGGAGAATTATTATATAGTAGATGGGCGAGTGAAAAACAGGTTTTCAACGTCGGCAAGGCCCCCAATGCGGAAGAAGGAGGGCCGATGCAGCATGCTTGCAGAACTCGTATTCCGGCGAGTGATTGGCTGGTTTAGAGCGGGGTTTTCGGCTGATTCGAGGTCCAAAGACGACTTTTGGATCGATATAAAACGGCTTTGTAAAATCGCGCGAGGAGAATGCTGCATGCTGCCGGTGCCGGGGGGTGTTGGCGTGCAGACCGGTCGCCGAAACAGTATCGACACTGACCCTTATGTCAGCCATTGCAAGTCGAATAGTAGGACGGCAGCGAAGAGCCGCGTAACCTGGATGGGGAACCCTCGGACAAGGCTTTCATAGCGACGAAAGGAATTGGGTGATTGGTTTCCATATGAAAGAACAATTCTCCAAGCTATTCGGGTTCTCGGAGCGAACGAGCCAAGACGAAGTCAAAAACATATCCGTACATGAAATCGTGCCTAGTCCTTATCAGCCGAGGACGATTTTCGACGATGAACGTATCGATGAACTTTGTCAAACGATCAAAACTCACGGGGTCATACAACCGATCGTCGTTCGGGTCCGGAATCAAAAATTTGAAATTATCGCCGGAGAACGCAGATGGCGTGCGGTTAAGAAACTCGGGATGGATACCGTTCCGGCGATCGTCCGCGAATTCAACGACGCGCAGGCCGCGTCAATCGCATTAATTGAAAATTTGCAGCGGGAAGGACTGACGGCGATCGAAGAGGCGATCGCTTATCAGCAGCTGATGGAGATTCACGGACTGACACAGGAAAGCTTGGCTCAACGTCTCGGCAAAAGCCAATCGACGATCGCCAATAAAATCAGGCTCCTCAATTTAAGCGAACCGGTCAAGCAATCGCTGCTGGAACGGAAAATTACGGAACGGCATGCGCGGGCGCTGCTCTCGCTGGACAGCGAAGAACTGCAGCTGAAAGTATTAAACGATGTTATAACGAAAGATTTGAATGTGAAGCAAACGGAAGCTAGAGTGACCTATTATAAAGAAGCGGCGGCCATTAAAAAAAGCAAGCGGGTGTCATTTTCCAAAGATATTCGATTGGCCCTTAATACGATTCGTCAATCGGTCGAAATGGTGGCCGGCTCCGGTCTGCAAATAAAAACCGACGAAAAAGATCACGACGATCACTATGAATTCATTATCCGAATTCCGAAAAAACATTAAACGCGACTTCGACATTCCAGCTCCATTTCATGGGGCTTTTCTTTTCTTCTGTCTCTCGATCAACTTGATAGAGAAACTTGCTAGATTCGACAACCGCGTTTACATATAAGCCCATGTACGGCGGCGAGCCAAGTTTTTCTAACATTTTTCGATTGAAATCTAGCTTTTTAGCGTTTTTGCGTTAGCATTCTGATAGGGGAAAATGGTATAATGAGGCGTTAGGTGTAGGATGCACGGTTTGCATGCGCCCGTGTATGGATTATCGATTGAGGTGAAGATGTTGGCTAAGACGATCGCAATTGCGAATCAAAAGGGCGGTGTCGGGAAAACGACGACATCCGTCAATTTGGGCGCTTGTTTGGCCACCTTGGGCAAACGGGTGTTGCTTGTAGATATAGACCCGCAAGGGAATACGACGAGCGGAATCGGCATTAACAAGGCCGATGTCGTGTCTTGTATTTATGATGTCATCATAAACGATGTGCATCCGAAAGATGCGATTATGGGCACAGCGATAGAAAATTTAAAGATCATACCCGCAACGATCCAGCTGGCCGGTGCGGAGATCGAGCTCGTGCCGACGATTTCCCGTGAAGTACGGTTGAAAAAGTCGCTGCAGCTCGTCAAGCATCATTTTGATTACATTTTGATCGATTGCCCGCCGTCGCTGGGCATTTTGACGATCAATTCGCTTACGGCGGCCGACTCCGTCATCATTCCGATCCAATGCGAATATTACGCTTTGGAAGGATTGAGCCAATTGCTCAATACGGTCCGACTCGTTCAAAAGCATTTGAACACAAGCCTCCAAATCGAAGGAGTGCTGCTTACGATGTTCGATGCGAGAACGAATTTGGGTATTCAGGTCATTGAAGAAGTGAAAAAATATTTTCAACAAAAGGTGTACCAAACAATTATTCCGCGCAATGTGCGCTTAAGCGAGGCTCCCAGTCACGGGCAATCCATCATAACTTACGATCCGCGCTCCAAGGGAGCGGAAGTATATTTGGAATTGGCGAAGGAAGTGGTCTCCTATGAGTAAGCGTCTCGGAAAAGGTCTGGACGCGCTGATCCCGTCGCTTCATGTGAGCGAAGAAGATAAAGTAGTGGAAATCCCCTTGAAGGATCTTCGTCCGAATCCGTATCAGCCGCGCAAAACATTCCATGAAGATTCCATTAGCGAGCTCGCCCAATCGATTAAAGAGCACGGCGTCATTCAGCCGATCATCGTTCGCAGCGTGCTTCGGGGATTCGAAATCATTGCCGGAGAACGCAGATTCCGCGCTTCGCAGCAATGCGGGCTCGAAAAAATACCGGCCGTTATCCGCAATTTTTCCGACCAGCAAGTGATGGAAATCGCACTGATCGAAAACGTGCAGCGGGAAGATTTGAATGCGATCGAAATCGCAAACGCGTATCAAGCGCTAGTCGAGCAGTTTCAATTTACGCAAGAGGAGCTTTCGGTAAAAGTCGGCAAAAGCCGTTCGCATATCGCCAACTTTTTACGGCTTCTGCAGCTGCCTGAGGAAGTGAAACAGCATGTTTCACGTGGAACATTATCGATGGGGCACGCGCGTGCGATCGTCGGGGTGAAGGACGACAAGACGAAAAAAGAGCTGGCCGATTTAACGATCAAAAACGAGTGGAGCGTCCGTTTTCTGGAGGACTACATCAAGCAGCTGGAGGATGCGAAGCAGCCGCAAAAGGAGAAAGGGAAGGAAAGGAAAAGCGACCCGTATATCGACCAACTGGAAGAGACATTGCGCGATCGATATCGGACAACGGTGAAAATCAAGCATCAAAACGATAAAGGAAAAATTGAGTTATTGTATTATTCCAAGGATGATTTGGAACGATTGCTGGAACTGCTGCAGGGAAAAATAAGCTGACGGCGCAACGAATCGAGCATACCAATGCTTAACCCGACAAAGGGCCGCTTGGTATGCTTTTTCGACGAAACGACAATCGAAATTCGTTAAGCGTCTGGAAGTGGAGGCCTGTTCTCGATGACTATTACCTATTTGGATAATGCGGCGTCATCATGGCCTAAGCCGCCCGCCGTATGGGAAGCGATGAGCGAGTGTATGCAAATGGCCGCCAACCCGGGGAGAGGCAGTCATCAGATGGCGGTCAAGGCGAGCCGTATCTTGTTCGAGACGAGAAGCGCGATCGCGAAGCTGATCGGGGTGCGCAATCCTAACGACATTTCGTACGCGCTCAATACGACGATGGCGCTCAATGAAGCGATTAAAGGCTTCGTAAAGCAAGGGGACCATGTCATTTGCACAAACGTGGAGCATAACTCGGTGCGCAGACCGCTCGAATTTTTGAGGAAACAAATGGGCGTGCAAGTGACTTATGTGGAAGCGAATGCCGAAGGGCAAGTTCGAGTCGAGGATGTCGAACAAGCGTTTCAATCGAACACGACGCTCGTTGTTTGCAACCATAGCTCGAACTTGCTCGGTACGATATTGCCGATCGAACGGATTGTCGAATTAACGAAGCGGAAAGGGGCCAGGCTGCTCGTCGACGGCGCGCAAACGGCCGGTATCATTCCGATCCATGTCGAACGGATGGGGATCGATATGTTCGCATTTCCGGGGCATAAAGGACTTCTGGGGCCGCAAGGAACGGGAGGTTTGTACATTCATCCCGATCTGGAGCTGACCCCGCTGCTGCACGGGGGGACGGGAAGCCAGTCCGAGGCGATCGATCAGCCGACGGTAAGGCCGGACCGATACGAAGCCGGGACGCAAAATACGGTAGGGATCGCCGGATTGAAGGAAGGTGTAAAATTTGTACTGCATGAAGGCGTCGAGGCGATCCATAATAAAGAATGGAATCAAATTCAAAGGCTTATGGAAGGATTGCAGTCCGTCGATGGCTTGAAGCTGCTAGGTCCCAAGCTTGGCGAACCGAAGACGGGGATTGCCTCGTTCGTGCTGGATCAAGCCGATGCATCGGAAGTGGCGTTTATTTTGGATCAAAGCTTTCAAATCGCCGTGCGTGCAGGCTATCATTGTACGCCGCTGGCCCATGAGGCGGCCGGTACGACGAAGACGGGGGCGGTTCGGGCAAGCATCGGATACTTTACGACCGACTCCGAGATCGACGATTTGATCGGAGCGATGAAAGAAATAAGCAAGCATTACCGCAGCTCGGTTTAACGAACTGTTGTTCATGAATAAGGGAGAAAGGAACCGAAAACGTTGAACGAATGGGCTAATTCGCTGCAACCCGTCTACTTGCTCGCCGCCGGTATCGTCATCGCGCTGATGTTCGTTATTCTTCTAATCGTTGTGATCGCCCTTTCGGTCAAGTTGTCCAAATTGCGAAAAACGTACGAAAAAATGATGGGCGAGTTGAACGTGACGAACCTGGAGCAAGTACTGTTCGATTATAAAAACAAAATCGATACGGCCGTTGCGTCGCTCCAAACGGAAAGCGCGCGAATCGATCGTATCGAATCGTCCATGCAAACGATGGTGTCGAAAATCGGGGTTGTCCGGTATAATGCTTTCGGCGAAAGAGGCTCGGATCTCAGCTTCTCCGTCGCGATCTTAAGCGAGAAGCAGGACGGAGTCGTATTATCCGGCATTCACAACCGCGACGAAACGCATATGTACGCGAAACCGATATCCGGCGGGCAATCCGCTTACCGATTGACTCCGGAAGAAAAAGAAGCGATCAATCAATGCTCGGAACTTGTCCAGTCGAAGTGATGCGTCTGGCCATCATAAGCGAACGGAAAATCGAGCGCGAAATAATTTCCGACATTTTCATCACGACGCTCAGTCTCGTGTTTTGCAAAACGAAATACTCCATGAACCCGCCGACGTTCACGATGCCCGTCACGTGCATATGACCGAGCGCGGGCAATTCTTTTTGCACGCCGGCGCCGGGCTTTACCGGACCGTCGGCAACGGTTATGCAGCCGACGCTGGATACTTGACCGAGACAGGCGTCTATGGCGACAATATAAGGGGAGTCGTACAACCGTTCGATCTCCGCAATCGATTCGTTCAAGTTCATCGCATGCACCGGCTCGTCCAGCGTGCCGAACAGGTGAAGGCCGCTGTAATGATATTTATACAGGAGTGTGCCGATGAGGGGGCCGAGCGAATCGCCCGTCGAACGGTCGGTGCCGATACATACGAAAACGATTTGCTTGTAGTCCGGCACAAGCGAGAAATATTGATATAAACGTTCCGTTAACGAGTCCACGACGTCAGGGTCGCTATAGTTGAACCGGTACGAGGCGGGATCGTTTTTGTTGAATAAACCGAGCGGAAACTTCATGGACGGTTCCTCCCAAATCGATCGACATGGATAATTTCTACTAGTATACGAAAAAGAAGGCTCGTTTATACGTAGAAGAATGAGAGAATCGAAACAACATTTCGAATTGATCGAATAAGGCGGTGGTTTTGCTGGAAACGATGCTGATCGCGTTCGATTCGACCCAGCAGGCGCTGCGGACCGAAATGCTGCTCGAATATGCCGACGTGGAAATCGATATAAGACCGACTCCGAAAGAAATAACGGCGGGCTGCGCGTTGTCGATCGATTTTCCGGCCGAACGCTTCGAGCAGGTGAAAGCGATAATCGAGCAAGAAAGTGTGGAAATTCGCGGAATTTTCAGAAAAATGGACGAACGGTACGAGTTGGTAATGGGAAGTCCGAACTGAATGCGGAGGGAGCTATCATGAACGGGCAAGGTTTATTGATCGCCATGTTGGGCGATATCGGTTGGTGGGCGAAATTCAAGCAAGATACGTGGGCCTACATGATGAATCCGAACAATTGGACGACATGGCTGACGATTCTGATCAAAGTGATCGTCATTTACGCGGTAGGTCGGATCGTCAATACGATCACGCGGCGGGCGGTTCAGCATATGGTGCAGGAACGGGAAAAAAGTCCGCTGAAATTCGATCCGAGACGTACGAAGACGATCGGCAAGCTGGTCGGCAGTCTCATATCTTCGACCGTCAATTTCTTCGTCATCATTTTGATTTTGTCCCAGTTCGGATTCAATCTGGCGCCGATTTTGGCCGGAGCCGGCGTTCTCGGGCTCGCGATCGGCTTCGGTGCGCAGAGCCTGGTCAAAGACGTTATTACCGGCTTCTTCATCATATTCGAAGACCAGTTTGCCGTCGGCGACGTCATTCAGACCGGCGCGTTCAAAGGAACGGTCGAGGAGATCGGCATCCGCGTGACGCGCGTTCGCAGCGGTACCGGCGAAGTTCATATTATTCCGAACGGTCTCATCACTCAAGTGACGAACTTCTCCAGCCATAATTCGCTTGCGGTCGTCGACGTGACGATTGCGTACGAAGCCGATTTGGAGAAAGCGATGCAGGTGACGAAGGAGACCGTCAATCGCGTATACGCAAGCAGCGACTTGATCGTCAAAGAGCCGGCCGTATTGGGCGTACAAGCGGTAACGAATACGGAAGTGACGCTGCGCATCTCGGTGGAGTGCAGACCGAATACGCAGGCCGAAGTGATACGGGGATTGAATTTCGAGCTGATGCGCGCATTGGAGCAAAACGGCTTGAAAAAAATCGGATAAGAGGAGGGACGACGCAATGGAACGGAAGCAGTTCGAGCTGGGCGATGTCGTGCAAATGAAAAAGCCGCATCCGTGCGGAACGAACGAATGGGAAATTATTCGGATGGGGATGGACATCCGGATCAAATGCGTCCAATGCAAGCACAGCGTGCTCATTCCGCGCGCCGAATTCGAGAAAAAGATGAAGAAGGTGCTGCGTTCGGCCGCATCGAACGAGCAATGAGCGTTCCGGAAACGGCAAAGCATTTATAAAAAATTTCCGCTTAAGAGGTCTTGCGAATTTCCGAAAGGGTATGCTATAATATCTCTTGTCCTCATTTTTTGGGGATTAGGCCGATGCGGAAAGGTACCCAAGAGGCCCAAGGGGGCTGACTCGAAATCAGCTAGGCGTCGCAAGGCGTGCGTGGGTTCGAATCCCACCCTTTCCGTTCTTAAGCAAGAAACGAACAACGACCTCCTACTCGACGGGTAGGAGGTTTTTTGTATGAGAACAGCAATCGGATCAGTCGTTTCCTTTTTTCGTCCATTTGCGGTCTTTATTCGTCGTTTCCGGGAACTTGTCGCCTTGCTTCAGCTTGATTTGCTTCGGATTCGTAATGCCCATATGGAAATCGTTCTCGCCGATCTCGATGTACGTTCCGTCGTTCGGGGCGGTCATGCCGGGCTTGAATTCGGTTTGTTCTCCCATCGTCGTCACCTCCGGGGCTCTTTGTGAATGGTTTGCATTCCATAGGTTGCGCGAGGGGACGAAAAACATGCCCGGAGGAGCCGTCCATATTTTGCATCGGATAGCGGGTCTTTCGCCGCATCGTTCGACTTGTATTGCCGCTGCCGATTTGATATAGTTATAAGGTGCGAGTTTTGACTGCAAAGCCCGCTCCTTGCTTCCGGCTTGTCCGGAAGCCGCTAAGTCCAGAAGGAGGTGACCATTCATGCGCAAATACGAAGTGATGTACATCATTCGCTCCGACCTCGAGCAGGAAGCCGTTCAAGCGACGATCGAGAAGTTCCAAGGCATCATCGGCAACGGTGGCGAGATTACGAAGCACGACGTAATGGGAAAGCGCCGTCTTGCGTATGAGATCAACAAGTTCCGTGACGGGATTTACGTTTTGGTGCAATTCAACGCCAATAACGACGTCATTACGGAGCTTGACCGCGTAATGAAGATTTCCGACGAAATCATTCGTTACTTGATCGTCAGAGACGTAGCTTGATCGTTTACGATTGTTTGAAGTAGTCGAACCGTTAGGGAGGGGTTTCGATTGTTGAACCGTGTTATTCTGATCGGCAGGCTGACGCGCGATCCGGAGCTGCGGTATACGCCTTCCGGCGTTGCCGTCACGCAGTTTACGATTGCGGTGGACCGGCCGTTCTCGAACCAGCAAAACCAGCGCGAAGCCGATTTCATACCGATAGTGACTTGGCGCCAATTGGCGGAAACGTGCGCGAACTATTTGCGCAAGGGCCGATTGACGGCGGTCGAAGGCCGCATACAAGTTCGCAACTACGACAACAACGAAGGCAAGCGGGTATACGTGACCGAAGTTATCGCCGATAACGTGCGTTTTCTGGAATCGGCCAACAAGGACGCGAGCCGCGACGAATTCGGCGGAGGCGGAAGCGGTGGAAACGGCGGAGGGAACAGCGGTGGCAGCCGGTACGGCGGTTCGCGGGACAATCAAGATCCGTTCTCGGACGACGGGAAACCCATCGATATTTCCGATGACGATTTGCCATTCTAGGCAGAAAGGAATGAATCTCGCATGAGCAACAGACGTGAGGGCGGAGAAGACCGCGGCGAACGCAAGTTCTCCAAAAAAGGCCGCAACAAGCGCCGCAAAGTGTGCTACTTCACTGCCAACAAAATTACTCACATTGACTATAAAGATACGGAAACGTTGAAAAAGTTCATCAGCGAGCGCGGCAAAATTTTGCCTCGCCGCGTTACGGGTACTTCCGCGAAGTACCAACGCATGCTGACGATCGCGATCAAGCGTTCCCGTCAAATCGCGCTGCTCCCGTATACGACGGAGTAATCCGGGACAACGGAGCCGCGAGCGAAATCGTGCGAAACAAAGGCAGAGCGTCCGTGCTCTGTCTTTTTTCGTACGCGGACAAAGCCGTAAGGACTATTTAAGAGAAAGTTAAGAATTCCGGTTCATTCTCCTTAAGGTTTACGAGATACAATGGTTTCGTAAGCGAAAAAGCGGGATGAAAGAGGCTGGACCGGATCATGACACAAGCTGAAGAACTGTCGTTCCAACACATATATAAAATGTATCGGCTGCCGCTGCACCGTTATTTGGCGCGGCGTACCGGAAACGATAGCGAGGCGGCCGATTTGGCGCAGGAGACGTTCGTCCGCATGTACGAGAAGCGGGTGCAGCCGGAGACGGCGAAGGCGTGGCTGTTCAAGACGGGCTATCATTTGTTCGTCGACCAGTGGCGGAAAAAGAGGAGAGCGCTGCACGTTCCGCTCGAATCGATTCCGGATATGCCGGTATCGGACGGATCGCCGGAAGGGGAAGCCGCCATCGCCGAGCTGCGGCTCGAAATTAGCCGGGCGCTCGGCGAGCTGAAGGCCCGCGACCGCCAGGTGCTGCTGCTGCTCGCGAACCGGGGGATGACGTACAAGGAAATCGCCGATCAGTTCGGCGTATCGGAAAATGCGATCAAGACGCTCGTCCATCGGGCCCGCAAGCGGATGCGCGAGCTGATGGAAGCGCGCTGACAGCGGGTGAAGATACAAAGAAATGCCGCCGGGACGACCGGCGGCATTTTTCTTTTTACGGATTAATGTAAGCGGTACGGCTTTGCTGCACGTATTGAACGTCGAAGCCGAGCGCCTCCGCCATGAGCCGCAGCGGAATGTACGTCTTCGTTTCGCCGTTGCTCTCATGCGCGTGGGGCGGGGCGGTATCGATCGTTTTCGCGGTGCCGTCTACCGTAATGGTCGTCGAATCCATCGTAAGCGCGACGCTTCGGCCGCCGACGCTGACCGTAGCCGTTTTCGTCTCGTCGTTCCAGCCGACGGTCGCTCCGAGCGCTTCGGCATATTCGCGAAGCGGCACGAACGTACTGCCCTCGATTAAAGCGGGCACATGCGGCGTTTCGATCGTCCGGCCGCCGACAACGACCGTAATCGGGGTCGTACGGGCCAAATCTGTCCGATAATCGCCCCATATCGATTTGGCGAACAGCTCGGCGATTTTGTCATACCCGGACTGGTTCGGATGAATGTCTCTCTCGGCGATATGCGTATACGTTCCTTCGCTGCCGACAAAAGCTTCGGCGACCGGAACCGCCGTCACCTGGAAGCCGTTCCCGCGGAACGTTTGCTCGATCTTCTTCAGCGTTGCGGTAAACGTATTTTTTAACGTTTGAGCCTTCGCGTACTCGGCCTTCAAAAAGCTCGGCACGGGCGAATATTGATCCGCTACGTAGATGCGAACGTTTTTGTTGATCGTGAATATGTTTTGCAGGGCGGAGGTCAAATTATCGGTATATGCTTTCATGAAGGTTGCGGAATAAGCCTCCAGCTCGGCGTCGCTCATATCCTTCAGCTCGGCGATCATTTTCGATCCGATGTCGTTGCCGCCGATCGTAATCGTGACGAGGGTCGCGGCCGCGAGATCGGATTTGATTGTGGCCGCATTCGCCAGCACCTGATCGGCGCGCGGGTCGGGGAGCGATTGCTGAATGTCGGCGCCCTTCACGTTTTTGCCGTCGACGACGGCTTGCAGCATCGCTTTCAGTCCCGAGCTCGTCAGTCCCGCGATGCCGTAATTGGCAATCGTGGCGCGGCCGTGTATAAGCGCCTGCTCGTATAAGCGATCCGAGTAGCCGTACGGCGTCGAACCGACCGACATGCCCGGCTCGTAGCCGATCGCAAGCGAATCGCCGAACACGACATACCGTTCCGCGGGAGAGGGTGCGGCCGATGCGCTTGAAGCGAAGGCGCACAGCGCCAGCAAGCAGCAGGCGAGCCAGATCGATAACGTCCGTTTTTTCAAAAAATGTCCCTCCTCCTAATCGATGCCATAAGCACTAATTCGCGATCGGCCGAAGCCGTTCCTGCCGGCCGGCCGCCGGAAATCGATGTTTTTGCGGCGGGCGGGCCGAACGGGACAGTGCCCGGGGTTTGTGCTATAATTTGTAACATAGCCGAAAAAAGGAGCCGTGTTGCCGGGAGCTGCGAAATCGGTTTATGGTGTAACCTGATTCCGTTAAGAGGTGACGTTTTGTTGAACAAGCAAGCCTTGTTATGGAGCCTCATCCTGGTGGTGCTGCTCTTGCTCATGTTTACTTCGCTGGCCATGGTTGCGCTCAGCCTGGCCATGATCCCGACCGTTTTCCTGTTCGTGAAGCTGGATACGAAACGATTCGTTCTTTACTATGCATTGTCGCTGCTGGTGGTGTATGGGGTCACCGCGGCGTTCGGCGCCGGCATTTTGGGCACGGTCGCTTCGCTCGTTTCGTTTTGTTTGCTCATTCCGAGCATCGTCATGGGTATTCTGTACAAGCGAAAAGCGTCGGCGCGTTCGGTCATTACCGGCGGTGCGGTCGCATTTTTGGCGCAATTGCTGCTGTTTCTGCTTGTGACGCAGCTGTCCGGCATCCAAGTCGCGGGCGAAATGCGCGAGTTCGTCAGAGGCAGTCTGGACACGCTGCCCGCCGAGCTGAAGCAGATGGTGCCACAAAATATGATCGACCTCGTGATCGACATGATGATCCGGCTTCTGCCGCTTTATCTGATCGGCATATCGCTCTATTTCAGCGTCCTGACGCACTGGATCGTCCGGAAAGCGCTCGTGCGCAGCGGAGAAACGATTCCGGCGATGCGGCCCGCCAAAGAGTGGATGCTGCCCCGGTCGTTCGTCTGGTACTATTTGATCGCGCTTGTGCTCGGGTTTATTTTCACGGGGACGGGCGGCACGATGATCGACATGGTGCTGCTTAACGTCACGCCGATTTTAATGTTCGTTTTTGCGGTGCAGGCGTTCGCGTTTTTCTTCTTCGTCGCCGATACGCGGGGATGGGCGAAGGCGGTGCCGATCGCCATCGTGGTGGTGCTCGGACCGCTCATGGTGCTGTTGCCGTTCATTATGCAGCTGCTTACGCTGCTCGGCCTGTTCGACGTCGCCTTCCCGATTCGGAGCCGATTGAAGAAATCATAGAAGTTTAGGAGCGAGGACGTATGCCGAAGTATTTGTTGAATCGTTGGCATGGACTCCATATTTATTGGTCGTCGATTGCCATTCTGCTGCTGTCGGTCGCGCTTTTTTTCTATGAGTGGGTGCTGGGCGTCGTCGGTCTCGCGATCGGGGGCGTGCTGGCGTATTACACGCTGGCGGCGGAGCGGGCGTTTCGCAAAGGGCTGAATCAATACGTCGGAACGTTGTCGCATCGGATCAAAAAAGCGGGCAACGAAGTGTTCAACGAGCTTCCGATCGGCATCGTTTTGTACGATGAGGAACGGAACATCGAATGGCACAACGGCTATGTCGGGAAAATGACGGAGCGCGACTCGCTGATCGGCGAACCGCTGCTCGACGTGTTTCCGGGGCTGAAGGGCAAGGACGACAAAGACAACAAGCTCGATCTGACGGTCGGCAAGCATGTGTTTCAGGTGCAGGTGAAGGCGGAGCATCGGCTTTTGTATTTTCAGGACGTGACGGCGCATGCGGTACTGTCCAAAAAGTACGAGGAAGAGAAAATCGCCATCGGCATCGTCATGCTGGACAATTTGGACGAAGCGACGCAAGGGATGGACGACCAGAGCCGCAGCGTCATGCTCGCGAAGGTGACGGGCGAGCTTACCGGCTGGGCGCAAAAATGCGGCGTCTACATTCGCCGGACCGCCTCGGATCGCTTTCTTATTTTCATGAACAACAAGGCGCTCCGGCAGCTGGAGCAAACCCGGTTCGACATATTGGACGACGTTCGCGACATAACGATCGAATACAAGCTTCCGCTCACGCTCAGCATCGGCGTCGGGGCCGGGGCCGACAGCTTGATCGAGCTCGGCCAGCTGGCGCAAACGAGCCTCGACATGGCGCTCGGACGCGGCGGCGATCAGGCGGCGGTGAAGGTCGGGCAGCGGCTCTCGTTTTACGGCGGCCGCTCGAACGCGGTCGAGAAGCGCACCCGCGTCAGGGCGAGAGTGATCTCGCACGCGCTGAGAGACTTGATCCGGGACAGCGACAAGGTCGTCATCATGGGGCACCGCATCCCCGATATGGATTCGATCGGAGCGGCCGTCGGCGTGCTGAAGGCGGTGCAGGTCAGCCAGAAGGAAGGGTATATCGTCCTGGAAGGGATGAACCCGTCCATCCTGAAGCTGATGGAAGCGATCAAGGAAGACGAGCGGCTGCACAAATGGTTCATTACGCCCGAGCAGGCGATGCAGATTACGACGCCGCGCAGCTTGGCCGTCGTCGTCGATACGCACAAGGCGTCGATGGTCGCCGAGCCGAGGCTGCTGCAGCAGACACACCGCATTATGATCATCGATCATCACCGCCGCAGCGAGGAGTTTTTGAGCGAAGCGACGCTCGTCTACATGGAGCCGTACGCGTCGTCGACGTGCGAGCTGGTGACCGAGCTGCTGCAATATTTCAACGACCGGCTGTCGATGGACGTGCTGGAGGCGACGTCGCTGCTCGCGGGCATCGTCGTCGACACGAAAAGCTTCTCGCTGCGCACCGGGGCGCGCACGTTCGAAGCGGCGTCGTTTCTGCGCAGAAGCGGCGCCGACTCCGCGCTCATCCAGCGGATGCTGAAGGAAGACCTGGAGCAGTACATTCGCAAGGCGGAAATCATTAAGCACGCGGAAATGATGTACGATCATATCGCGGTCGCCGCAACGGCGCCGGGACGCAAATACCCGCAGCTGCTGATCGCGCAGGTCGCCGACACGCTGATCAACATGACGGACATTATGGCTTCGTTCGTCGTCAGCGAGCGGACGGACGGCTTGATCGGCATAAGCGCCAGGTCGCTCGGGCAGATCAACGTCCAGGTCATTATGGAGCGGCTCGGCGGAGGGGGGCATTTGACGAACGCGGCCACGCAGCTCGAAGGAACCGTCGAGGAGGCGGTGGCCAAGCTGAAGCAGGTGCTCAGGCAAGTCAACGAAGAGGAGGGACTGTTCGAATGAAAGTGATCTTTTTGAAAGACGTGAAGGGCCAGGGGAAAAAAGGGGAAATCAAGGAGCTGTCGGAGGGATACGTCCGCAACTTTTTGCTGCCGAAAGGGCTGGTCGCGCTCGCTTCGGAAGGAAACGTCAAGCAGCTGGAGCACCAGAAGCTGTCCGAGGAGAAGCGCAAGGAGAAGGAAAAGGCGGAAGCCCAGGCGCTTGCGGCCAAGTTGTCGGAGATGGTCGTGACGATCAAGACGAAGGCGGGCGAAGGCGGCCGGCTGTTCGGATCGATTACGAGCAAGCAGATCGCCGAGGAGCTGGAGAAGAAAGGCATCCATCTCGACAAGCGCAAAATCGAAATGAACGACGTCATCCGTTCGCTCGGCACGACAATCGTCAAAGTGAAGCTGTATCCGGACGTGACGGCGGAGCTGCGCGTCCAAGTGTCGGAATGAGCAAGGCCATCGAAAGAAGGAGTTTGACATGAACGGGGACCAGTTTGTCGAAAACCGCATACCGCCGCAAAATTTGGAGGCGGAGCAGGCGGTTCTCGGAGCGATCCTGCTGGACGGCGACGCGCTGATTACCGTCATGGAGCGGATCGGCAGCGACGATTTTTACCGTACGTCCCATCAGCATATATTCGGCGCCATGCTCGAGCTGGCCCAGCAAAACGAACCGATCGACCTGATAACGCTGACGGCGAAGCTGCAGGACAACCAGCAGCTCGAAGGGATCGGCGGGATCGGTTACTTGAGCCAACTGGCGAACAGCGTGCCGACGGCGGCGAACGTGGACTACTACGCGCAAATCGTCGAGGAGAAGTCGATGCTCCGCCGCCTGATCCGTACGGCGACGCAAATCGTTTCGAGCGGCTACGCCGGCGAAGACGACGTGAGCAGCTTGCTAGGCGACGCCGAGAAGCGCATATTGGAAATATCGCAGCGCCAGTCGGGAAGCGGGTTCGTTTCGATTCGCGACGTGCTGATGGAAGTGTTCGAGAAAGTCGAATTTTTGTACAACCATAAGGGCGGGGCGAGCGGCATTCCGTCCGGCTTCCCCGACCTCGACCGGATGACGTCCGGCTTTCAGCGGTCGGACTTGATCATCGTGGCGGCGCGGCCGTCGGTAGGGAAAACGGCGTTCTCCCTCAACATCGCCCAGAACGTGGGCGTGCGGGCGAAAGAAACGGTCGCCATCTTCAGTCTCGAGATGGGCGCCGCGCAGCTCGTGCAGCGGATGATCTGCGCGGAGGCGAACGTCGATGCGACGCGAATGCGCACCGGCCAGCTGGAGGGCGACGATTGGGAGAAGCTGACGATGGCGATCGGCACGTTGTCCGAAGCCCAAATTTATATCGACGACTCGCCGTCGGTCACCGTCGCCGACATTCGGGCCAAGTGCCGGCGGCTGAAGCAGGAGAAAGGGTTAGGCCTCATTTTGATCGATTATTTGCAGCTGATTCAGGGACGCGGCAAAGCCGGGGAAAACCGGCAGCAGGAAGTTTCGGAAATTTCGCGGACGCTCAAGCAGATCGCGCGGGAGCTCAACGTGCCGGTCATCGCGCTGTCGCAGCTGAGCCGGGGCGTCGAGCAGCGGCAGGACAAGCGTCCGATGATGTCGGACTTGCGGGAATCGGGATCGATCGAGCAGGACGCCGACATCGTGGCGTTTTTGTACCGCGACGATTATTACGACAAAGAGTCGGAGAAGAAAAACATTATCGAGATCATTATCGCCAAGCAGCGGAACGGTCCGGTCGGAACGGTCGAGCTGGCTTTCCTGAAAAATTACAACAAATTCGTCAGCCTGGACCGAACCCATCAGGAGGTCGCCGCTGGAGCGGGGTGACGGGGCGAATTCGCTTCCGAACGCCCCGCTTTGGTTTTTCCGGGATCGGACGAGGGGATCATGTCTAATTTCCGAACGTTGCTAAGGCTACATGCGGAATTGTTCGTTTATTCGTTGACTTTACCAAGGGTGACTGATACACTGAAAATGCCGCCTTGACTTCGTCGGGCGGGGTTGTCGGCAGTGTCGGAACACACTTGAACTGGAGGTTTTGCCATGTCTAGCGTTGTAGTTGTCGGTTCCCAATGGGGCGATGAAGGTAAGGGCAAAATTACCGACTTTTTGGCGGAATCGGCCGAAGTCGTCGCAAGATATCAAGGCGGAAACAACGCCGGCCATACGATATTGATCCAGGATAAAAAATATAAGCTGCATCTGATTCCTTCCGGAATTTTCTATACAAATAAAATTTGCGTCATCGGCAACGGCATGGTCATCAACCCGGCCGCGCTGATCGAGGAAATCAACTACATCCACGAGAACGGCTTCTCGACGGAAAACCTGAAAATCAGCGATCGCGCCCACGTCATTATGCCGTACCATTTGCTGCTGGACGGTCTGGACGAAGACCGGAAAGGCGCCAACAAAATCGGCACGACGCGCAAAGGGATCGGTCCTTGCTATATGGACAAAGCGGCCCGCAACGGCATCCGCATCGCCGACCTGCTGGACGCCGAAGAGTTCGAGCGCAAGCTGCGCCACCTCGTCGCCGAAAAAAACACGCTGATCGAGCAAGTATACGGCGGCAAAGGACTGGACGCCGACTCGATCCTGACCGAATATTTGGGCTACGCCGAAGTGATCCGCCCTTACGTGACCGATACGTCCGTCGTATTGAACGACGCCATCGATCAGGGGAAACGGGTGTTGTTCGAAGGCGCGCAAGGCGTCATGCTCGATATCGATCAGGGCACGTATCCGTTCGTCACGTCCTCGAACCCGACGGCGGGCGGCGTCTGCATCGGCTCCGGGGTAGGTCCGACGAAAATCCATCAAATTATCGGCGTCGCCAAAGCGTACACGACGCGCGTAGGCGACGGTCCGTTCCCGACCGAGCTGAACAACGAAACGGGCGACTGGATTCGCGAGAAGGGCAACGAGTACGGCACGACGACCGGACGTCCGCGCCGGGTCGGCTGGTTCGACAGCGTAGTCGTTCGCCACGCCCGCAGGGTAAGCGGCATTACCGGCCTGTCGCTCAACTCGATCGACGTGCTGTCCGGCCTGCCGACCGTTAAAATTTGCACGCATTACGAATATCGCGGCGAAAAGATCGACTATTACCCGGCCAGCCTGAAAATGCTGTCCGAATGCACGGCCGTCTACGAAGAGCTGCCCGGTTGGTCGGAGGATATTTCCGGCGCGAAATCGCTGGACGATCTCCCCGAAGCGGCCCGACATTATGTGGAGCGCGTCTCCCAGCTGTCCGGCATTCCGATCGCGATCTTTTCCGTCGGCCGCAACCGCGACCAAACGAACATCGTACGTCCGATTTACGCATAAGCGATCTACCGCTCAGCAAGCCGTCTTTCCGGCCCGAACCGCCGGCAAGGGCGGCTTTTTCCGTTTCGCGGCGCTCGTCTGGACACAGGCTTCCCCCGCGTTCGATCGTTTCAAGCGCGTCGTTTTCGTCAATACTGGTGCTAACGACATCAAGCTTCGCGGAAGCTCCGGAAGGTGGAATGCGACATGAAACTGTTCGCTTGGCTCGGAAAAACGCTCGTTACCGCCATTTTGATCGCCGGTTTATCGGCGGCGGCGACGCTTTACGTGCTGAACGCGTACGTCCAGGAACTGCTGAAGCCGTATGCGGCCGTATTGCCGACTAATCAAATCAAGTTTTCGGATTTTGTTGCAAAATTATGGACCGGGTCGAATATAGTAGGTCAGGGGGGTACGCAGCCGAGCGGAAAGGAGAGGACGCCTCAGCCCGATACGAGCAACCCGGTAACGAAGCCGCAGCCGGAGGACGACGCCGTCGCCGCATGGGCGCAATCCGGGAAATCGGACGCCCGCGAGAAGGATAAAGTGGTGATGAGCGCCGAGCAGTTCCAGGCGAAGCGGGAGAAGCTGTCGGAGGAGGACAAGGCGAGCGTGTTCTCGCTGCTCATTTCCAAGCTGCCGCAGGAGGAGCTGCAGCAAATTTCGACAAAGCTGGAGGACGGAATTACCCAGGCGGAGCTGCAGGAAATCGAGAAGATCGTGGAACAGTACCTACAACCCGACGAACTCGCAAAATTGATGGAGATCGTGAACAAATACTAGATTCGCCATGCCGATCAAGCAATGCTGGCGCCCGGTATCCCTTGCGAATGCCGCCTTCTTTCACGATCCTCTCACATGGCTTTGCCGCAGAAAGTTGAAACTAGTAGACGGACTGTGGTAAAGTAGAAACGTTGGTGTCGGCTTTTGCTGCCGAAAGTTGCCAACTTTCGTAAAAACCAATGTAAGAGGAGAAGCACATGAACTCATTCAAGAATAAAGGTTGGGCCAAGGCTGCGCTTGAATCCGTAAAGCGCATGTTTTCGAAAGCCCAATATAAAAGCTTGACTGAAACAATCAGGCAAAGAAGGCCTCTTCATCGAACGGAATCGCTGCTGCGCACATATAAGCTTCGCTTGCTGCAAGGCGTTGGCGCCTTGGGACTTTTGGCCTCCATCTCGATCGGAGGCAACGAATACGTACAAATGCATACTTACGAAGTGTTCCACGTGTATGTCGGCGATCAACTGGCCGGAACCGTCAGCGATCCGAAAGTCGTCGAAGACTATATCATCGACAAGGTGAAGCGGCTGGAGGAGCAGAACCCGAACGTACATATGGTGCTGAATTCGGACGAGGTCGCCTATAAAGCTGAAAAGGCTTACAAGATACAGAGCGACGACGCGGGCGCGCTGGCCAATTTGGACAACATGCTGAAGGCTCATGCCGTCGGCGTGCAGCTGGTCGTGAACGACAAGCTCGTCGGCATCGTGAAGGATAAGGAGACGGCCGAATCGGTGCTGAACCGCATTAAAGAGAAGTATGCGCCGCAGCAAAAAGACGCGGGCCGCGTATCGGTGCTGTCCGCCCCGCCGGAGCCGCAGGCGGGCGAATCGGTCATCCAGTCGGTCGAATTCATGGAAAAGGTCGACATGAACATTACCGAAATCAAACCGGAGGAGATCGCCAATCCGGACGATCTCGTCCGCAAGCTGGAAACCGGCGACGTGGCGCCGAGCAAGTATACGGTCGTCAAAGGCGACTGCGTCGGCTGCATCGCCAAGAAGCTGGGCATTTCGAGGCAGCTCATTTACGAAAAAAATCCGTGGATTCAAGACGATAAAATCAAAGTCGGCGACGTGCTGGACGTCACGATGCTGAAGCCGGCGCTGACCGTCAAAACGGTCGAGAAAGTGGTCGAGAATCAGGAAATCCAGCACGACATCATTTACGAGAAAGACGACACGATGCGGGCCGGAGAAACGAAGACGATCAAAGAAGGCAAGAACGGCATGAAGAAAGTGACGTTCCTTGTCACGAAGGCGAACGGCTACATGATGGAGCAGGAGCTGGTCGGCGAAGAAGTCGTCGAACAGCCGGTTCCCGAGTATGCGAAGAAAGGGACGAAGGTCATTCTCGGCGAAGGCAGCGGCAAGTTCATCTGGCCGGTCCTGAGCGCGAAGCTGTCGGACTACTTCGGCATGCGTTGGGGCAAAATGCACAAGGGCGTCGACATTACCGGCAACCGCAATATTATGGCCGCGGACAACGGCGTCGTCACGTATACCGGCAACAAGGGAGACGGCTACGGCAACAAAGTCATCATCGACCATAAGAACGGCTATGTGACCGTCTACGGCCATCTGAGCAAAATCGAAACGACCAAAGGCAAAATCGTCGAAAAAGGCGAGAAAATCGGCGTCATGGGCAGCACCGGCGATTCGACCGGCGTTCACCTGCACTTCGAAATTCAGCGCAACGGCGTTGCCGAAAATCCGCTTAAGTTTTTGTCGCGTTAATCGCAATCATCTTCGATACCATCGTTCCAAGAGGTGCAGAGCCGAACCGGATTCGGCTTTGCGCCTCTTTTTCCGTTCGCGTGCGGCCTTTTCGCCCCGATGGACTGGGATATTATTCATTTAACCGAATGGATGCGATTTGAAACGCCATGTATGGTAATATAGAGAAAAGAATGAAATTCATTACCCGAAATGCCGAAAAGGGGCGGTGAAGGCGAATGTACGGAAAAATACTGGTCGTCGACGACGAGCAGCCGATCGCGGAAATACTCAAGTTCAACCTGGAGAAGGAAGGCTATCAGGTCATATGCGCATTTGACGGCGGGACGGCGGTAGAGCTCGCCTTCTCCGAAGACCCGGATCTGATCCTGCTCGACATCATGCTTCCGGTGAAGGACGGCATGGACGTATGCCGCGAGGTGCGGACGAGAAAAGATACGCCGATCATCATGCTGACGGCGAAAGACTCCGAGGTGGATAAGGTGCTCGGGCTCGAATTCGGCGCCGACGATTACGTGACGAAGCCGTTCGGCACGAGGGAGCTGCTCGCCCGGGTGAAGGCGCATTTGCGCCGGCAAAACAAATCGAACCAACTCCAGCAGGAAACGGCGGAGCAGGCAAGCTTGAAGGTGCATCGGCTGACGATCGATACGGACATGTATTTGGTATACAAAGACGGACAGACGGTCGACCTGACCCACAGGGAGTTCGAGCTCGTCCATTATATGGCCAAAAATTGCGGCAGAGTCATGACGCGCGAGCATTTGCTGCAGGCGGTATGGGGCTTCGAATATTTGGGCGACGTCCGCACGGTCGACGTGACGATTCGCCGGCTGCGCGAGAAGATCGAAGACGATCCGAGCCGCCCGGAATACATCATGACGCGCCGGGGTCTCGGCTATACGATGCGCAACCCGAAGGCGGGAGGCGCCCTAAATTGAAAGGCATGCGCTTTTTTCAGACCGTTCAGAGCAAAATCATCATCATTTACGTGCTGCTCATTTTGATGGCGATGCAGCTGATCGGGGTATACTTCGTCCGCACGATGGAGAAGTCGTTCATCGACAATTTTACTAATAATCTGAACTCTCAGGCGTCCGTGCTGGCCACTTTCACCCCTCAGTTTTTAACGGAAAGTTCGGAATCGAATTCGTCGGGCGAACCGAAGAAGCCGAATGCCGAGTTGAACGAAATCGTCAAGCAGCTGTTCAACATCAGCGAAGCGGAAATCCAGATTATCGACGCGAACGGCATCGTGCAGGCGACGTCGGATCCGAGCAAAGCGTCGCTGATCGGGCAAAAGACGACGCAGGCCGAAGTCGTCTCCGCGCTGCAAGGGATCAAAGATATCGAATCGGACGTTATCGACAGCGACGGCCATCCGCGTAAGGTGATCGCCCAGCCGGTCAGCGAAGGCGCCAAAGTGATCGGGGCGGTTTACATCGTCGCGTCGATGGAATCGCTGTACGGCACGATGAATCGGATCAACAAAATCTTTTTGTCTGGCACCGGCATCGCGCTGGCGTTCACCGTCTTTCTCGGAGTCGTGCTGGCGCATACGATTACGAATCCGATCAAGGAGATTACAAGACAGGCGTCGGCGATGGCCGACGGCCATTTCAACCAGCAAGTTTCGGTGAAAGGCCCGGACGAAATCGGGCAGCTCGGCAACGCCTTCAACCATATGACGAACCGGCTCAAGGAAGCGCTCGCGCTGAACGAAGAGGAACGGGAGAAGCTGGCGTCGGTGCTCGCCAACATGAACGACGGCGTTATCGCCACGAACGATCAGGGCAAAATTATCGTCGTCAACCGGAAAGCGAAGCAGATGCTGCAGAACGGGGACGAAGACTTGACGGACCGGAGCATTTCGGACGTGCTCGGCATAGCGGAGGAGAATATCGGACAATACGTGCAGGGGGAGCATCAAACCGCAACGATTCAGGTTGCGAACGGCGAAGAGGGGGATTTCGTAAAGCTGAGAGTCGTCTTTTCTCCGATTCACCGGCGGGGGATCGGGATAACCGGCACGATCGCGATGCTGCAGGATATTACCGAGCAGGAGCAGCTCGAAGACGCCAGACGGGAGTTCGTGGCGAACGTGTCCCACGAGCTGCGCACGCCGCTGACGACGATGAAGAGCTATCTGGAGGCGCTGGACGACGGCGCGATCGAAGATCCGTCGCTCGCGCACCGGTTCGTCGGCGTCATGCGAAACGAAACCGAGCGGATGATCCGGCTCGTCGGCGATTTGCTTCATTTATCGCGGCTCGATTCGCGCATTTCGCTCGTCAGCAAAGAGCCGACGAACGTCCTTGACATGCTCGAGGAGGTGGCCGACCGGTTCTCGTTTCAGCTCGATCAGAAAGACATCTCGATTCAAATCTCCGTGGCGCCGGGCATCCGCGAAGTGCTGCTCGACCGCGACCAGATCGACCAGGTGCTCGACAATCTCGTCTCGAATGCGATCAAATATACCCCGGAAGGGGGGGCGATTGCGATCCGCGCAAGCCGTACGGACAAAGATTGGCTGGAAATTAGCGTGCAGGACAACGGGATCGGCATTCCGAAAAAAGATTTGTCGCGCATTTTCGACCGCTTTTACCGCGTGGACAAAGCGCGTTCGCGAAATATGGGCGGAACCGGGCTCGGCTTGTCGATTGCCCGGGAAATAGTGAAGGCGCATGGCGGAACGATCTCGCTCGATTCCGAGCTGAATCACGGAACGCGCGTGACGTTCGCGCTGCCGGCTCAGCAGGTGGAAGGTGAAGCGGTATGATCGAGAAATTCAAAACGGCGCTGCTCGCCTTTCTCGTGCTGGCCAGCTTGCTGCAAAGCTATATGCTGCTGTTCAGCTCGCCGCGGCAGGCTCCGACCAACCAGGGCGAATACGTGCAGACCGACTTGATCGGGACGCAGACGACGACGGCGGAGCTGATTTTCCCCGAGCTGATCGTGCTGCATACGGGCAAGCAAACGCATATGGCGCTTTATCCGAACCATCTGCATTTCAAAGAAATTATGAAAATGCTGAAAGGGCGGACGTTCGACAATTTCAGACGCAGCGCTCCGGTGCTGGCGAACATCGATTGGGACGACATCCGCAGCAAGCAGGCGGGCGTGGAGGTCCGCTTCCAGCGCGGCGGCGTACCGTTCAGCATTTTGAAAACCGTGTTCCAGCTGAAGGGCGATTTGCCGCTCGACACGGAAGGCGTAAACCGCATATGGATCTATGTGAGCCGAGAGACGGAAGAGGTGCGCACCTATTTCCAAACGGAATTCAATACGTACGAAGCGCGCGCCGACCTGAACAACAAAAACATCGAACAAATGATCGGTTTCGGCGAGCTGCTGGTGACGTACCATGCCAAGGACGACTACTATTTGCCGGATCAGCCGATCGAGGTGCCGAAGTATACGATCGGCGTGACGTCGATGCCGATCGACCAGCTGCAGAAAACGCTGTTCGTCGATCCGAACAATGCGCGCAATTTCCGCAACAAGGACGGTTCGGACACGTACTATACCGACGGCAAACGGGGGCTGCAGGTGAAGCCCGATCTCCAATGGATGAGCTATACCGACCCGATTCCGGCGGTCGATACGCGCAACGACGTTCGCGAAAATTTGAACGCGGCCGTCCAGTTCATCAATCAGAACGGCGGCTGGAACGGCAGCTTCATGGCCAAGGCGATCACGCCTTCGCAGCTGATCGGGCGGCAGCAGTTTACGTTCCGGCAATATTACGACTCGTTTCCGATCATCGGCGAGCAGAACGAAAGCTTCGGCCTCATCCGCATCATTTTGCAAAACCGGGTCGTGGCGAGCTACGAACGGTCGCTCATGATGCTGGACAACACGAAGGTCGAACGGTCGCTGAAGACGATCGAGGGCGGCAAAACGTTGGACGACATGATTAACGCCTACGCGCGCAAAAATTTGATCGTTTCCGTTACGCCGGCGTACCGGCCGATCGTGCGGGACAAGACGATGGAGCTGAGCCCGGCATGGGCGGTGGAGCTGCGCGACGGAACTTACGAATATTTGAAATGAGCGGAATGGGGGTAGCGGGGGCGAATGGATTGGAGCAAAGCGAAATCGATCTTTATCGTATCGTTTCTGGCGCTAAACCTGCTGCTCGGCTACGAATTGTGGATCGGCAAATGGAACATCGTCGGCGATTCGAAGCAGGCTTCGGCGGACGTGGCGCAGGAGCTGGACCGGATCATGGTGAGCCGCGGCATCAAAATGACCGTGCCGGTGCCGAAGGACACGCCGAAAATGCGGGAAATTACGGTCAAATGGGTCGACGGCGAAAGCTACGGCCGGAAAGTGACGCTTCCCGAGCCGATCCGCTATAATTTGTTTTTGAGCAAGGGCTCGCTGAAAGATTTGGCGAACAAGGCGATTCCGAAAATCGAGTCGTACGCGTACGACCGGGTGACGAGCAAGGACGGGCTGTTCATGATGAATCAGCTCGTCGGCGAATACCCGCTGTTCGACATTAATCTGGAGCTGTTCGTCACGAACGGGGAAGTGAACGGGTATCGGCAGTCGTACGTGGAAGTGGCCGCGGAATCGGACGGGAAAGAAGAGAAGAAGGTGATTTCCGCCTATACGGTGCTGCGGACGCTGACCGAAAAATATTTGCAAAGCGGCGCCGTCATTTCCGATATCCGGCTCGGCTACCACGGGCAGTTTTTCGAAACGGAGCAGTGGTCGACGCTGCCGGCTTTTCCGACCTGGCGGGTCGCGCTCGAAAACGGGGATATCTACTACGTCCAGGGCTTCCGCGGCGACGTGGAAACGGCGGAACGGGTGCCGAAGAAGCCGTAGGGGCGGGGGATGAGTGTGTCCGACGGATCGGCTAGGCGAATAATGAAACATCCAGCACTTCGTCGGACTTACTCCTGGAGCGAACAACGGGACAAGAGGGGAAACGGGGATGACCATACGGTATACGATACTCGCAAGCGGCTCGACGGGCAATTCGCTCCTGGTCGAAAGCGAAGGGACGAAGGTGCTCGTCGACGCCGGGCTGAGCGCCAAAAAGATCGAACAGCTGATGGGGGAGCGGGATGTGAAAGGGGCCGAGCTGGACGCGATCCTGATCACCCATGAGCATTCCGACCATATTAAAGGCGTCGGCGCGCTCGCGCGCAAGCACGACTTGCCGGTGTACGCCAACGAGAAGACGTGGGAAGCGCTGAACAAGCATCTCGGCGAGCTGGCCGAGGACAAAATCAAGGTGATGGAGACGGGGAGCGTCGTCCAGTTCGGGGCACTCCAGGTCGAATCGTATCCGATCTCGCACGACGCGGCCGAGCCGGTCGGTTACTGCTTCTACGACGGGGAGCGCAAGCTCAGTCTCGCTACCGACCTCGGTTACGTCAGCGGCAAGGTGAAAGAAAAGCTGGCCGACTCGGACGCGATCATTCTCGAATCGAACCATGACGTCGATATGCTGCGGATGGGCAAATATCCGTGGAACATCAAGCGGCGCATTCTCGGCGATACGGGCCATCTGTCGAACGAGGCGGCCGGCGAAGCGCTGTGCGACATCGTGTCGGGGCAGACGGAGACGGTGTACCTCGCGCATTTGAGCCGCGACCACAACTTGATGGATTTGGCCAAACTGACCGTGAATACGATATTACAGGAGCGCGGCATCGAATGCGGCGACCGCAAGGTGGAGCTGAAGGATACATATTTCGACCGCCCTACGAAATGGGATAGATTGGGTCCGGAATCATAATGCGGTCAAGCTCCGCCATCTTCGCCTCGATTTCGCCGCGGGTCATGACGCCCTTCTCGATCAGCAAATCCATAAGCGCGGCGACGAGCAGCGTGTTGCGGTAATGCTCCTCCTTCAGGTCGGCCAGCTTGCCGATCCAATTGATTTCCTGCATGGGCGAATGGATGCGATTCATCGATTTTTATCTCCTTTTCCAGTGAATTCGGCTCGTACTTTCCGCGCAAATCTAGTAAAATAAGAGGGTGCGGCTTCGTAGTATCAGTATAGGCCGCGGTCAGCGAAAACATTCCTCTTTTTTCGGAAGCGAAAAACCGGAGTGGAAATAGAGTGATGTCACCCGAGAGGAGAAGCGGGCATGAGCTTGTTTGACGACGATTTTTACACGACGAAGCTGCCCCGGAGAACCCGCTTGACGCACGAAGGCTCGGAGTTTCCCGCCGTCAGACGGAGCAAGCGAGGCTCCCCCGCGATCGTTACGGTCGCCGGCGCCGCCGCGGCGCTTATGCTTGGGGCGCTCCTGATCGGGATCGGCTGGAATCGAACGGAACCGGACAATCGGGCGGCCGTGCCGGTGATGTCGACCGGCAACAACTATCAATTGCTCGAGGACCAGGTCGTCCGTGCGGTAGAGAAAGTGAAGCCGGCCGTCGTCAGCATCATCAGCGCCATCAAAGAGGAGGGCGCCGGCAATGCGCAGAGCCTCGGGATCGGCTCCGGCGTTTTGTTCCGCAAGGACGGGGACAAAGCGTATATCGTGACGAACAACCACGTGGTGCAGTCGGCAACGCAGATCGAAGTCATTTTGGCCAATGGCGAGCACCGGAAGGCGAAGCTGAAGGGCAAAGACTTGATTACCGACCTGGCCGTCGTCGAGATCGACGCTTCGGGCATTCAGCATTATGCCGAATTCGGCGACTCCGGGAAGCTGAAAGCGGGGCAAACGGCGATCGCCATCGGCAGTCCGCTCGGCCTTCGGTTCGCACAGACGACGACCGTGGGCGTCATCAGCTCGCCGCATCAGAAGGTGCCGATTTCGTTCGCCGGCGACGGCAACTACGATTGGGAGATGGACGTGATCCAGACCGACGCGGCCATCAACCAGGGCAACAGCGGCGGCGCGCTCGTCAATCTCGAAGGCAAGCTGATCGGCATCAACAGCATGAAAGTGGCGGAGAAAGGCGTAGAAGGGCTCGGCTTCGCGATTCCGATCAATTCCGCGAGGGAGACGATCGAGAGCCTGCTCCAATACGGCAAGGTGAAGCGCCCGTATCTGGGCGTCACGACCGAGCCGCTGCGCAGCTATAAAGGAACGGAAGTATTAAAACTGCCCGATTCGGTCAAAAATGGACTTATCGTCATCGATGCGATCGGTCCGGCGAAGGAAGCGGGACTCGCCACGAACGACGTCATTACGGAGCTCGACGGGAAACCGGTGTACGATAACATTTCGCTGCGGCAATATTTGTACGGCGACAAAAAAATCGGCGACAGCATCAAGGTGACGTATTACCGCGGCGGGAAAAAAGCGACCGTTACGATCCAATTGGGCGAGAAAGAGGATTAATCGATGTTTGTCGTATGCAAGGAGCATATCGAAATTGCGATCGACCTGTTCGTAGACGAATACGAGGAAGCGCCGGACATTTACGATTTGAACGAGGTCCGGTTCACCGCTTGGGAGCCGCCGGCGAAATGCGACCGGTGCCAGAACAAGCCGCAATTTTTGGTTATTTGATAAATGGGTATGATGGGAGCCTGCGAAGGCTCCCATTGTTGTACATACACGAGAGGAACGGATACGATGCACATCCAAATTATCGCCGTCGGCAAGCTGAAAGAAAAATATTTCACGGACGGCATCGCCGAGTACGCGAAGCGGCTGACGCCGTACGCCAAGCTGACGATCACCGAAATCGCCGAGGAGAAGGCGCCGGAACGGATGAGCGAAGCCGAGGAGCAGCAGGTGAAGCAGAAGGAAGGCGATCGCATCCTGGCCGCGCTCCGGCCCGACACGTACGTCATCGCCATGGCGATCGGCGGGCAAATGTGGACGTCCGAGGAGCTGGCCGGCCAGCTTGAGCGCCTCGGCACGTACGGCCGCAGCCACGTCGCCTTCCTCATCGGCGGCTCGATCGGCATGTCCGACGACGTGCTGAAGCGGGCCGACGCGCTTCTCTCGTTCGGCCGGATCACGTACCCGCATCAGCTGATCCGGCTCGTGCTGGTGGAGCAGGTGTACCGGGCATTTAAGATTATGCGGGGGGAACCGTATCACAAGTGATGGTAAAGGATAAGTTTGAATTGACGATACCATACAAAATGACGCTAAAAAACATATAGAACGTATTGGTACTGGGTGTTTATTCCCATTTCGTTTAAATATATAATTCGGATTAGAAGGAAATTTTGGTTAAATGGGAAGGGGACGAGGAGAATTTTGTTTACGATGGATGCCTTCTTGGAGGAGAAAAAGGGATAATGATAACAACTGAAGATTTAGTTGGAAAAGGTTATTTGCCATATGAACTTATCCCTGCGATGTCAACTAAGAAACTTTCAAAAGCAGTAAGAAAGGTATTGCAAAAAACTAAAGGGAAAGATGTAGCGAAGAGCAGTAGATATTATAGTTATTCTATCCCAAAAGTAAAGCATGTGCGAAGGACATTAGCGATTCCAAATCCTATCCACCAAATTAATTTGAGTGAAATTGTAAATAAAAATTGGTTAGAAATTGAAAAGTATATATCCCAATCACCAATTTCAAAAAGTAAGCCTGTAATAGAAATCTTTGAATTTGATACCGAGCGTGCATTTTCGAGAGAAATAAACTTGTCAGATATACCTATAGAACAGGCTAAACTTTCTGTTGATGCGAGATATCTTCTGCGAGCGGATATATCAAGATTTTATCCTACTATATATACACATATTATACCTTGGGCTTTACATACTAAAAAAATTGCAAAAGAAAACGTTAAGAAAAGGATAAAATTATATGGAGATAATTTAGATGATGCAGTTAGAAGTACGCAGGCCAATCAAACCATTGGAATACCAATAGGACCAGACACATCATTCCTAATCTCAGAAATTGTAGGCACGGCAATTGATTTGGATTTGGAGAGAAGATTGAAGGGAAAGAAGATAAAGCTAGTAGGGTTCAGATTTGTTGATGATATTTTTTTATATTTCAAGAACATATCGGATGCCAATTATGCTCTATCAGCGCTTCATTTAACGATGAAAGATTTTGAACTGGAATTAAACCCCGAAAAAACAAAAATAATAGAACTTCCTGTGATATTAGAACCCAAATGGGTCTTGGAATTACGGCAACTAAAATATCATATAGGGAAAAATGAAGAATTGTATAATGATGACCTGATAACATACTTCAGCAAAGCATTCGAATTGTCGAAATTGTATCCCGATGAATCTGTACTTAAATACTCCTTAACCGAAATTGTGGATTCAAGAGTCGACGAAAAGAATTGGGCATTGTATGAATCACTATTATTAAACGCTGTAATTGCTGAACCAAGCGTCCTTCCTACTGTAACAGAAATTTTTTTAGCATATAATAATGAAAAATATAAATTGAACAAAAAAAAGATTGCAAGCACATTATTTGAACTTATAAGTTTTCATAGTCAGTATAACCATGTTCATGAGATAACATGGGCCTTGTGGTTATGTAAGACCTTGAAAATAAAATTAACAACACAGGTGACCAAGATAATATCTTCTATAGATGATTCTCTCGTAGCACTAATATCACTTGATTTATATAATAACAATCTCATAACTAGACTTAACACTGATTTATGGCGGGAACGTCTTAACAAGGAGAATTTATACACTGAACACTGGCTATTAGCCTATGAGGGCATGAAGAAAGGCTGGATAGCACCAATAGACGGAAAGGATTACTTAGAAGAAGATGAGTTTTTCAAGGAGCTTAAGGAAAATGATGTAGAGTTTTACATTCCTGAGAACCAAGTTACTCCAGCCTTAATAAAAGAAACCTACAGATTTCAAAAAAAAGTAAGATCCAGACAAAGAAGAAAGAAACGTTTTTATTAATATTTATAGTTCTTATATATAGTTGTTGGTAAATAGCATTTCGATTCTAAGCGTACCCCTTGTTGCATTTACGAGAAGGACCAATAGGGTTGCGGATTATTTGGGTTGGGGGACGCAAGGGATCACCCTACCGATATAAAAAGAGCCTGACAAATTTGTCGGGCTCTTAATTTTTCAATAGAGTGAAAAAAGGTGAACCTATCATAAAATATGGTAAAGGTAAGATGAGAAACTAAGCGTTGATTTTTATCTCATAAAAGTGTATTTAAATTGTACGTATTGTGGTTATATTAGTATTAAGGTTGACAAAATAAACGTTTTTGGTAAAATGAATTTATAAAACCAAGGACGTGATGAAGACATGGAAACAATTAAATTGTCTATACCTATTGCTGACAATCATAAAACGGTGATTATTGATGCGATTAGGAATGCTGGTAAAAAGGACATAATGGAATTTAGAATGGAAAGAAAGGTCGAGACATTCAATAGCGTTCATTTTTTGAAATGGGATTTTATTAATACCAATATTATTCGAACGCTTCCGACAAGCCAGTTCCAGTGTGTGAAAATTAAAAGAGGCCCTCTGTGGGAACTTGTCTTGATTTATGAAAAAGAAACACAATATTTATATGCAGCTATGCAAGAGAAACGGTTTCATCAATTAAATGAACGGCTTTATAAAGAAACAGTTCATTACATTGATGCCCTTTCATTAATAAATAATGACTTGGAAGCTGATGAAGAACTAAATCCAGCCAAACAACTTAATCTTTTTGAGAGCGAGAACGATGACTGGAATGCACAGGTAGAATATGAGTTAAAAACCATGTTACATATGCTTGAAGGTGAAGTAAAACGGTTTGTTCTTATTACCTTTTCAACAGATAAAGGCGAAATAACTGCTGTTAATGCCATTATGCCCAATGCTAAATTAGAAATAGCGTATGAGGAAAATTGGAATGAATTTATTACAGCTGACTTTAGTATAGCATTTGAATCGCAGGGAGCTATTGCTGAACAAGAAGAAGAAATTTTTGTTGGTCTTAGAGAAGGAGTTATTCCTCATCAGCAAAACGACCTTGTACAACTTAGAGATGATGAGATGGAGAAGGAAGGTTAAGGTTCTTTCTCTTAGGAGGAATAGAAATGTCAGTATTAAGAGTTTTTAATGGAGATAGGTTGAAAGCAGCACGAATTTATAGAGGTAAAACTATTGCTGAATTAGCCGATGAGGTATTGGTTAGTAAACAATCAATATCACAATACGAGAATGGAAAAGCAAATCCTAGTTTGGAAACACTACTAAAATTGATTAGCACCCTTGGGTTTCCAAGGGAGTATTTTTATGAAAAGGACAATGAGAGTATTAAAGTAGGTACTACTTATTTTAGAGCACTTCTATCCACCAATAAAAAAGACCGTCTTTCACAAGAAGAAAAAACGAAAATGTTAGCTAAGATATATCACACTTTAAATCAGTTTGTACAATTCCCGAAAATAAATATCCCGCCTAAACATGAAAAGATAAATGATATTGAAACGATCGCTCAATATACACGAGACTATTGGAAACTGGGTGCTGACCCAATTCCTAACATGGTTTACGTACTCGAAAAGAATGGGTTCATTGTAACCTCATTTGGCACGGATAATACGAGTATTGACGCTTTTAGTCAACGACAAGAATTCGCTGGAGATGAGTACTTTTTTATTGTTCTTGGAAGTGACAAAAGCTCAGCAACAAGAAGACAATTCGACGCGGCACATGAATTGGGGCACATAATGTTGCATGATTGGAATACTGATTTGGAACTTGTATCTCGTGAAGAGTTCCGTCAAATGGAAAATGAAGCGCATCAGTTTGCAGCTTCATTTTTGCTGCCAAAAGAAGCCTTTTTGAAGGATCTGATTTTGCCGAATAATTTAGATTTTTATATAGAGTTAAAAAAGAAATGGAAAGTGTCAATATCTGCAATGATAGTGCGAGCTTATCAACTAAAGGCAATCAACTATAATCAGTATCAGTACTTAATGAGGCAGATATCAAAAAAGGGTTGGCGTACTAAAGAACCATTAGATGATGTTATTCAAGTATCCAAACCAACCGTTCTTAGAAAAGCTATAGATGTTTTACAAAGTAATGGTGTTCTTTCTGGGGATCAGTTTATGCAGCAACTTTCTAAAAATAGTGTAAGTTTGAATAAAGATGAGGTAGAAGTACTCCTTGGATTAGAGCGAGGCGTTCTTAGCGAAAGTAAGCAAAATGCGGTCGTTTTAAGTCTGCGTAATAAAGATATAAGAACTTAATTAATGACGCCACTCTGCTTATCAGGGTGGTATTGTTTTAGACAATCTAACTGTTGTGTTGGGGGACTGGTAAATTGGGTAATTCTAAAACCATTGTTTCTGATCCGCAATTCCAAAAAACAAGTAAAAATGCAGAAAGTATAATTATTATTCAAGGTGAAAGCAATGATTTGGCTAACGAGTTTTTCACCTACAGCCTTAATTTTAAAAAATCTGCACATATTATTACTGAGCACTTATTTAGTTCGCATCCAGATATAAGTAAACTTGATACTTATTTTTTTTCTTTAGCGTACCTATATAGACATAGCCTTGAATTGATCTTAAAGGCTATTGGATTTCAGTATATTAAAGAGCAAAGTGAAAGAAAAAAATTCATAACAGATACATTTCATAACTTAGTAGAGATTCTCCAAGAGGTCTCACCTCATATACAAGATCAAATTGAAAATAACAGAGGTGCATACAACTGGCTTGTTTCATTATTTAATGATATGGCTCTAAAAGATAAGGAATCTGATTCGTTTAGATACCCGTTTGGCATAACTGTTATAAAGGACGAAGATCCATTCTCAGATGTGCCCAAGCAATACAGCATAAAAGCGTTTTTTGATAAACAGACACATATCGATTTAATAGCATTTGTATGCAAAATGGAAGTTGCTTTCAACATTCTCAGTAACTATTACTCTGATATTCCAAAAATTGTAGAGGACTATAAAAAGTATAAACCGCTTTTCTTAGAGGAAGGGGGAAGTTACTATGGGCAAAGTGTTGTAGGGTACTCTTATAGCAGAAATCGATTCTATCCGTATGTGAAAGCATATACCGAGTCAGCAGATATATTGCATCAATATATGACTAAAAAAAAGAAAACAAAAAGTAGCCTATTTATTCCAATGTGTTATTTATACAGGAATGGAATAGAGTTGGCTATAAAGGAAATTCTATTTGAAGAATGCTCTCTGGATCATCAATCTGCTATCAAAAAAATAAAAGAGAAAAAACATAGTATTTTAGCCCTATGGAATTCAATCAAGAGCGATGTAGTGAGACATGCAGGTACATCTGATGATGACGCTCACCTTCGTAATGTTGAAAAATACATAAAACAGTTACACGATTTTGATGGTGCTTCGGATAAATTTCGATATCCAACAAATAAAGATTTGCAATTGCATTATAATAAGCCAAAGAAATTTGATGTTGATAACGTGGCAGAATTTTTCGGACAACTATCATATTTTTTGCATGGGGTTTGTCTAATGATGTCCGCACAAAATGAAATGCAAGCAGATATAGAAGCAGAGTATAGAGCCCAAATGCCGAATGAATATGATTATTTCGATTATTAAATTGTGCGGAATGCAAATGGAATCAATTAAGGTATTCAAAGAGCTTTTCAAATTAGCTGATGTTGAAGAAGTGGCGATTGCATGGGAGTTTCCAATGACAAATAAATGTTCCAGTACCGTTATGAAAAGGGAAACGGCAACGAAAATAAACTGGGATGGCTTCGACAAAAAGAAATTTGAGGGTGCAGCTAATACATATTGGAAGCATCCTTCAAGTCGTAGCAATTAAAATCTTCGGTTTACATCATCATAGATGGACTGTAAAATATAAATATAAACTTCCAAACTTTCCAAACTTAGAAGCCTTATTCCTTACGGAATGGGCTTTTTTTATTTTCATATGAGAGGAAGCGAAGCAAAATGGCTAAAAGTGGAGTGCAACAAATTGAAGGGCAGATTAAACAAGAAGAAAAGAAGCTCCAAGAGATCGAGGAAAGAATTGATTCGTATACGGCTAAAGCAAGGGAACTTAGACACATGGCTTATACCTTGCAAGCAGGAGAGCCACATCCTGATAATCCTGCCAAAATCGCCGATCTGCAAAGACAGGCACATTATTATGATTCGCTTGCGGAAAAAGCAACGCATACCGAGCGACACAACCAGCTTTACAGTCTCAACATTTTGAAAGAAAATGCGGTCAGACTGCGCCATACTATTAATCACAACAAAGCAATTTTAGCGAGGTACTATCAAGAGGTAGAGGAAGCTAAGTTGAGAGCGGCCAAAATGATTGAAGATGCCGACCGAAAAGTAATAGATGCCCAATATCTCATTAAGGAGCAGGAGAAAGAATTGCTCGATCTTGAAGGGGTTGAATAAATTTGATAAAGCAACTTAGCCAAGAAGCATTGGAAGCTCGTAGAAAATATAACCGTGATTATATGAGGAAGTGGAGGCAACGTCCTGGGAATCAAGATAAGCAGAAGGAGTACGAGCGTAAGCGTTGGGAGAGGTACTCCTTAAAGAAGTAGCCAGAGACGAACGAGACGGGGCGAGATACCCATTTGATTGTAAGAGATGGGTAAATGTAAAGATTGCGGATGGATACACCGCAAAACCAAATTTAAGGGGATGTTCATCTATGAAAGAAACAGCGGAAGGTTTTTTATGGGAAATGCTTAGACTGTCCGACGAATCACATGACCAATTGCTGGATTTAGTAGGCAACTACATTGAATTTCTAAACGCTAACGGTTTGACGAAGCATTTTAATCAATTTCTGCAGGATAAGGCAGCGGCGCAAATCACTCATAAATAATTGGGGGTAAAATTCAAAACAGTACCCCATGCAAGGAAGGGGGCGACACTATGAGCGAACAACACTGTGGTGCAAAAACAAGGTCTAACGGTACTTGTCGCAAGAAGCCTATGAGAAATGGACGCTGTTACATGCACGGCGGCGCAAGTACAGGACCTAAGAATAAAACGAAACACAGCGAAAGTATGAAGGGAAACAAGAACAGTCTAAGAACTGGCGAGTATGAAACGATTTGGTTTGATTCATTTTCCCCTGAGGATATTCAGCATTACGAGTTGACCCCGACAAGTGCGATAGAACAATTGGACCATGAAATCAAAATTGCCGACATCAGGGAAAGACGTATGATGAAACGGATTAGGGATTCGGAAAAATCTAAATGTAAGCAAAAAGCAGAGCTAATCACCAAGATTGAGGACTCACTTAGTCGCCTACAAGCAGTGAAGTCACGGCTCATAGACCAAAAGATACGATTACAGGAAATAACCGATCCCGAAGTTGGTCATAATTCGTTAGACCAATTGGTATCTATTCTTGCACAGGCAAGAAATCTTCATACAAGAAATGAGTAAGGGGTGGAAGTATGAATAGCAATAAACGCCAATTACAGATTGAGAGTCATCTCAAGAACGGTGAGTTGTATATTGAAATTGAGGACGAGCTTAACCTTGATAACTATTCAAAAGAGGAAATCAGCCTTGCCGTTAAAGAAGGAGTTAGGATTGCTGTCAGTCAGTTATTGAAGGCATGATTAGACTTGACAGGGATAGTAAGTGTATGTCATTATCTCAGTGTCAATGATGACAACATACAACCTTAACTCAACTTAAAGCACTTGGACACTTACGTGTATCAGGTGCTTTTTTATTTTGTTCCTGGGCGGTTGCCTATAATAGTATAGTCCAAAAACATTTAAAGTTTTGGCTACGGCATCTTTTAACGAAAGGATTGGTCAAAATTATGGGCATATCAGTTTCAGTCGATAAGATTAGAGTTGATTTTTGTAATATTAGACAATCGGACTTTATGAGGTTTCTACTTAGGGCAGCAAAACGAGATGCGTTTAACATAAATCTACCGTCAATCGGATATGTATTCACATTCTCATTGTTTGCAGGTGAGAGCTACCTGTTTATTCAATACATGAACTTTAAGGAAAGGGAGTTTATAGTGGGTGAACTGCATAAGCCGCTGTATACTTTACGGTTAGAAACCGCTCCAATAAATTTATTAACCCATGCGGATATTATTCAAGAAATCAAAGCTATGTGTGAGGGCATTTATTTTGTTAGCGCAGATGTGGCTTATGATGTACCTGTTCCAATGCATCGGGTATTCGTAATGAGTAACCATGACAGTAGGAAAATAAATCCCAATTACCAAGATAGTTGGTATTTTGGTTGGAAGGACGAGCGCAAGAAGAACGCTTATTGTAGGATATATGACAAAATAGCGGAGCAAAAAGGTAATCCGGACACAGACGGTCACTTAACAAGAATTGAAATTGTATACAAACCAGAATGGCGAATAAAGTTCTATGAGGTAATGACATATCCACCGCAGCAAAATGAGTATTACTATGCAAAAATAATTGATGACCTGTCATGGTGTAAAGCAAGAAGACGAACGCAGATTTTCAACCAACAACGGGGATTCGGTGAATACAGTTGGCACATTAGAAATGAGATAAAAAAATCACTCGCCAATCAGGTTGATATTGATTTCAACCAATTGGCAAGCGATGAATGGGCTAATATTATGAATGCACCTGCCAGTGCATTGATAAATGAAAGGTCAATCAGCTTTTTGCATAATCAGCAACTGGTCAATGGATAAATCCAGTTTAGCGCAGATTATTGCAAGTGTCGTTAAATAAATCCGGTCAACTTGATTTTTGCATAGTGAACTTATCGTACTCGGGCGCAATCCTGTTAGCTCTGCTAACTGGCGTTGCGTCATTTTTCTTTCTCGAAGAATTTCTTTCAAGCGAATATAAAATGTATTTGTGTCCATGACCTGTACCACCTTTTGTCCGAGTTACCTACTACTATTTTAAGGTCGATTAGCAGGAAATGTAAAATATTATTTTGATGTCTTGTGTAAAATATTGGAAATACCATATAATAAAAATAACGGTTAAACGTTATTTTATGGTACATATCCACAGGTCGTAACATGGACTCAAATCACTGTAACGGGAGGGCTAACAATGGTGCAAAAAGCGGTTGGGTACGTTCGTGTATCAACTTACGGACAAATGAAAGAAGGTTACAGTCTTACATATCAGCGTGAAGAAATAGAAAGCTATTGCCAAAAGAACGGTATCGAATTGATAGGCATATATGAAGACCAAGGTCAAAGTGGTGCAACCGTTGATGAGGAAGGATTAACGGTAGAACGTGACGGTCTTCAAGACCTACTGGCTGAACTGAAATATAACAAAGTGGACTATGTAATAGTGCTGAACACTTCTCGCTTATGGCGTTCAGATATGGCGAAGGTACTCATTCAACGTGAGTTCAAGAGAAACAAAGTCGATGTAAAAGCGATTGAGCAAACCACATACAGTATTTATGCAAATGACCCGAACGATTTTCTTATTAATGGCATGATGGAGTTACTTGACCAGTACCAACGCTTAGAAATCGCTATGAAACTTAGCCGCGGCAGAAGAAAGAAAGCCGAACAAGGCGGTTATGCAGGGGGCGGTGTACCGTATGGATATAACTGCCCTAAAGGTCAGAAGGAACTGCAAATAAACTGGGATGAAGCAACTGCAATATTACGGTTATTTGAACTGCGAGAGCTGTTCCCTGATTGGTCGCTTTCAGAATATGCGTACCAACTTAACTATGACGGATTTTCAACAGCAAAAGGCAAGCGGTTTACAAAGGTACAGGTCAAATGCATATTAGACCGAGAAGATTTCTACAAAGGGCTGTATTGTTACGGTGAAATCACCTCAACAGGACAGTATTCGGCGATTATCTAAAAAAGTTTTCAAGTCAACTTAAATAAATCGCCCCAAAAGATATATATTAGTCAGCTTCAGCTTGAAGCATTATCTCTTTGGGAGGAATTACCATGTTAAACAAGCAAACAGGCAAGTGGCAAACAGTCCAGTCGTCCGAGCAGTTAGTAAAGACTGCACAGAAATTAAGGCAACAGATAAAGGGACTCGACATTGCAATACGTCAATTGGTCTTGTACAAGCCTTGCGAATGGGGCGAAACAGTTGATACAGCAAGCATGGACTGGGTATTGAAAGAACTACAGTCAAGGAAACTTGAGCTTGAGAAAGAAAGCTTTCAAGTTAGGGCTAAGATTCAGTTGCAAAATCTGTCGGCTGAATTGCCTCTTTTCTAATAGGTGCTGACTATGACAAACCATCAAAGATCAACAATAATAACCGCGTCGGAAGCTGATGTAAAGCGGCTTGAACTCATCAGCGTGTTAGCAAGCATTATTAGAAACTATGCAACAATGCTAAACAGCAAATAAGGTTTCGGGCAGGTTCTCTTCGGATAACTTGCCCGAATTTTAAAATGGAGGAAATGACAATGGGCGATAAACAGCTTGCTGTAATATATACAAGAGTATCAACCGAGGAACAGAAAAACGGTGGTAACTCCTTACAAGCGCAAGAGGACGAGTTAATTAAGTATGCCGAACAAAAGGGTCTAAAGGTTGTTAGGGTTTATTGTGATGGCGGTTATTCTGGTAAAGATTTTAATAGACCCGAGTTTCAGAAAATGATGAAAGACTTAGAAAAGGGCGAATTTCAAATTATTTTGGCTTGGCGTGTTGATAGGATTTCTCGAAATAACAAGGATGTTCTGACGTTAATTGAAAACGAGCTAAGACCACGAAACTGTAAGCTTCTTATTAGCATAGGCGATATTGACAGTTCAACCGATAATGGATTTATGATGATTTCATTATTGGGAACACTTGCGCAACATGAGCGAGCATCCATTATATCAAGGGTAAAGTTGGGCATGAATAAGAGAGCTTCAGAAGGAAAATGGAACGGTGGATTAATTTACGGATACGATTGCGTCGATAAGAAACTCGTAATAAATGAAGCAGAGAGCGATGTTATTCGGAATATCTTTCAAATGCGATTAGACGGCATGGGATATAAAGCAATCGCCCACAGGCTCAACGAACGTGGCATTACAACGAAAACGGGAAAGTTATTCAGTATTTTTAGCATTAAGACAATACTGACGAACCCGACCTATATTGGACAGAATCGGTGGTCATATCATCAAGACTGGAATATTCGCCGACGTAAAGGAAAAAATGAAGAACCAATTTTAGTCGAGGGACAGCATGAGGCAATCATTAGTTTAGAACTTTGGAACAAGGTACAGGCGGTTCAATTAGCAAGTAAAAATAGCGTTTCAACAAACAAAAATTATAATGGTGAGTTCCTTCTATCTGGCTTACTAAGATGCCCCAAGTGTGGAGCAGGAACGGTAATGAGTAAAACGAAAAAATATGATGGTTCGGGGTATCATCTTTATTACATGTGCCAGGCATACCACAGTAAAGGGAAAGTTGCTTGCGGTACAAATTTAATTCCAAAAGATCGTATTGAAGGACAGGTAATTACAACCGTTAAAGCCCTACTCCATTCAGAATCAATAATTGATGAAGTGTTAGCAAAGCTCGAACAGGATGTGAAGCAAGACACATATGAAATACAACAAACACTGAATTTGGTTGAAAAAGAGCTGACAAGGAACGAAGCCATGCAAAAAAAGCTTGATACCGATTATTTTGCTGGAGCAATAGCTGCACAACAGCACAGCCGCCTTTCAGAACAATTAAGGGAACGAAACGAGGAGCTAAGTGAGCGGATTGATAGGTTTCAAAGGATGTTAGATGCCGAATATGCTAAGATTAAAATTAACAGGGACACCGTAAATCAAGCCTTGATTAATTTCAATTCGTTAATTGATTCGGCAACCAATGAGCAGAAAAAGGCACTGATTCGGGCATTAGTAAAGCGTGTTGAGGTAGAAACCGACAGGCAAACGATTAAGGATATTACCTTTTGGTTCTTTGATGGGCTTACTTTACCACTTAGTAAGGTCAGGGGAACCTTACCACAAGTAACGGCAAGTTTTAAGAAGACAGAAGGCCGGATTAGGAATCAATTCCATCGAAAACGAAGGGCCGTCCCACAAAGGACGGCCCAAAATTGTCTCTAGAGATAACGGGGTGTTTCAGTTGTTGAAGTAGTGGCCCTGTTCAAGGTCCGCGATCAGGGCAGGGTACACCGGCTGCCATCCTAAGCGTTCCTTAGTCAGCGCGCTCGACGTTGGATTATCGGTGGAAGCGGCGAAGGAGAGCCACCCGAAGTGAGCGTCTGCCTCTTCACGGGTTATACTGCGCACCGGCAGGTTTAGTTGACGACCGATGACGCCGGCAATATCCCGGAAGGGCACTCCTTCGTCGGCGACCCCGTGATAGATGGCTCCCGTGTCGCCCTTCTCAAGCGCCAGTCTGAAGAGACGGGCTGCATCCAACTGATGTACTGCCGGCCATCGGTTGAGTCCATCTCCCACATAGGCCGAAACCCCTTTCTGGCGCGCGATCCCGATGAGGGTCGGTACGAAGCCCTGCTCGCCCTCACCATGGACGGACGGTGCGAGACGGACGATCGATGACCGCACGCCGTGGCCAGCCAATGCAAGCGCCGCCTCCTCGGAGCGCCGCGGCGTAGATTGCATCGACGCCTGCTCTTCCGTCCCGAGGATTCCCGGCATGAGCATTAACGTGCCCGAGGTGGCCACGAATGGTTTCCCGGTGCCCTTGAGCGCCGCTCCCATCGCCTCGATCGCCAGAGCGTCGGCGGCTGCGGCTGCCTCAAAGCTGGTGAAGTCGTGTTTGAAGGCCAAGTGAATGACGCCGTCCGCCGACCCAGCGCCTTCTCGCAGGCTGTCAAGGTCATCGAGGTCGCCATGGTGTACGTCGGCGCCGGCTGCCGTCAACGCTGCGGCAGACCTATCCGAGCGGGCAAGTCCGACAACCCGATGCCCGGCATCGAGAAGTTCGCGTACGACGGCAGAACCGATGAAACCCGTTGCACCCGTTACAAATACACGCATCGTAATCATCCTTTCACCTCAGTGGCATGATTAGGTACAGGAAAGATTATACAGCAAGATGTTAGCAAAGTAAACCAAATTAACGAAAATAGTAAAGTTATTAAAATAAGTAAACTGAGTTTGTGATAACGTTAAGTTTGCTATACTATTGTGGAGTAAGCATCAAAGGAGGCTTAAATCGTGAGGAAACCGATGAGCGCCGATCACTACTTAAACAAAATTAAGCCGATCGTTCGAAAAACGAAGTTCAGCCAATTGAGAATAGACGATATCGCAAAATATATGGATATTAGTAAAGTGACGCTATATAAACATTTTTCATCCAAAGATGATATCATCGAACAGGTTGTCGAATATGAAATTCAGTACTTGCAGCAGGCTGATATCGTTGTAAATGATGATTCCCTCTCTTATGTAGATCGCTTCCAAAAAACTTTTCTGCAATCGCTGCTGTGCGTTGTTTATTTATCTGACCTGTTCCTGCAAGATCTCAAGGAATTTTATCCGACGCTTTATGATAAGCTAGTCCTGGCCCAACAAAATCGAAATAAGAATTTACGGACTTTTTTTGAAACCGGGATGGACCGGAAGGTTTTCAACAGAATGAATCCCATGCTGCCCTTGATTCAAGATGACGCCACGCTGCGGCGCATCATGGAACCGAATTTCAGTATTCAATGGTATGATCTCACGTTGAAACAAGCGATAATCGAATATTACAAGATGAAACAATATCAAATGATCAGGCCGGAACATCTGGATTCGATTGACGATTCCAATTTTGAGAGTCAGGTAGCGGAAATTTTACTAACAATTTCGTGAGCATATCTGTGGGTTGGCTTTTAACTTGCCGTTACAGACAGCGCGGTGAGCCGTATCACAAATAACGAAAAGCCCTAAACAAGCTCCCCTTTAAGTAGACAGGATTAATAAATAAACCGGCTACTTCAGAGGAGCATATCAGTTGCCTTAGATGTCGAATTCTTTGGTATCCTTTAAAATGGTTTTACCACATCATCTGAATCAGTGGAGTAAGCCAGCTCTTTCTGTGCTTCCAGAGCGGCCAGTCTGTCCAGCAGGGCTGCCCGGATTTGCTCATAGGCGTCACTGCCCAACGCCATACGTATCGGACCCTCTCCATGGTCGACTCGACGGATAATCTGCTGCGCCATTTTATCCGGAGATCGCCGACAACCATTTGATTGAACATGCTCATATCTATACCAGGCAGTTCTCCCTTCATCAGGCTAACGAATTGGCCCGCCTCCGTATCCCGGTATTCGTCCATCCGCTCGCCGAATACGGCGTTGCTTGTAATGAAATTCGTTCGGATGCCGCCGGGCTCCACCATAGAGGTCTTAATATTGAACGGAGCCACTTCCTTAGCTAGCGCTTCAAAGGCTCCTTCGACCGCCCATTTCGAAGAGCAATACAGTCCCATACCCGGAATAGAATAATGACCCGCCATACTCGAAATCTGCACCACGTGACCGCCGCCCTGCTTACGGAAAAAGGGCAGGACTGCACGCGCTGCACGCAGGGAGCCAAGCACATTGGTCATAAACTGATGCTCAATTTGCCTGTCGCTTGCTTCTTCCACTGCGCCATACAAGCCATAGGCTGCATTATTGACAAACACATCGATCGTGCCCAATTCTGAAAATGCACGTTCCACCACTTCAGCAATTTGCTGAGAGTTTGTCAGATCCAAATTAGCCTGCCAAAGTTGTGAGCCATACTGTGCCTGCAGATCATCCAGCACCCCCGGCTTGCGTACCGTTGCGGCTACACGGTCCCCCCTATCAAGCAACCGGCGAGTTATACGTGAAGCCAAGCCTCCTGACGCTCCTGTAATGAACCATGTTTGCATGCTAAATACCCTCCAATCTTGTCTTCCGTTGAATCATAAAACAACTGGAGGGTGTTAGCCACAGCACGTCTATTCTATTAACGGGAGTAACAGTCTACGGTAGCTGCCTGTCCTGCTCCATTAAACGCAATAATCTCTCCTCCGTGCCAGAACCGGGAACCGGAACAAAGAAACACCAGTGCAGTCCCGGGTCATTATCGATTACAGCCGCGGAATGGAGCTCGAACTCCATCTCCTGTGCGTCAGGAACACGGAATAAAGCAGTGGCTACGCGTTTTTGTTTGATTTCATATAGCTCCCAGAAATGTACGAACTCCACGCTTTCCCGCGTCAAGCGTTCGAACCGTTCCATATATAACGGGTTGTTCTTGTAAAGGTCGAAGCTTGCCCGCAGAACCGCTACGGAGTAACGGGCAAAACCTTCCCAATTCAGAAGTCTTGTACGGTAATCCGGCTTTAAAAACATAATGTTCATCATATTCCGTTCGTTGTCCGGCAGACTGCCGAAATCGGCTACGATCAGTTCTGCTGCCCGATTCCAAGCGATAACATCCGTACCTTCGTCCGTGATAAAAGAAGGATAATAAAGTTGATCTACGATTTTCTGCAAAACTCCCGCATCCGGCCCTCCGTTATTCGGCACTGTAACGACACTCTCCGCGTCTACATTGGCCAGATCGAACAGATGCTTCTGCTCATCTTCGTCAAGCTGAAGCGCTTTGCTGATACTTAGCAGCACTTCCGGCGAAGGATTCACCTCCTTGCCTTGCTCCAGCCAGGTATAGTAAGTCACGCTTATATGGGCAAGATAAGAGACTTCTTCTCTTCGAAGTCCCGGAGTGCGTCTTCGTCCAGGCAGCGGCTGGATCCCTGCCTCTGAAGGCTGCAAGCGTTCTCTGCGCGATTTTATGAACTCGCCCAATGCGGATGAGAAACGATTTGTTTTCAAGCAGCTCACCTCTAATTACTTATATGGAAGAATACGTATCGTAATTAAATAAATGGACCCAAAGCACTTCGTACACGATCATTATAATCTCTGTTAAGGTTTCGTGCACATAAAAGAGAACCATAACGAGTACCGATGCTGTTACTCTCGTTAATAGTATAGACATGCTGTGGCTAACTCCTCCTACCGATAGTACGATTAAGATAATTTACATCAGAGCAGTGCTATCGATAGGAGGCTTTGTATCTTGAACAAGTATGCATATAGAAACAAGCTGGCTGTAGTCACCGGTGCTTCATCCGGAATCGGGAAAGCGTATGCCAAAGAACTGGCGGCACGAGGCTGTCATGTCGTTCTGGCAGCGCGCTCCAAGGACAAACTGGATGCAATGGCAAGGGAAATCAACCGCCAGTACGGCGTACAGGCTTATGCGCTCGCTTGCGATTTGTCCAAAGCGAATGCCCCGCGTCAACTGGCCGAACAAATATCCGAACTGGGCTTGTCGGTCGATATTCTCATCAACAACGCAGGCGTTGGCACATATGGCCGTTTCGAGGAAATAGACCCGGAGCGCGAGCAAGAAGAGATTATGCTGAACACGGCTGCATTAGTCGATCTTACGCATCGGTTGCTGCCCGATATGCTGAGGCGAGAGGACGGAGTCATCGTTAACGTAGCTTCGATGGCCGCGTTTATGCCTTGTGCTTATTCTACCGTTTACGGGGCTACCAAAGCATTTGTATTGTCCTTCTCTGAGGCGCTATGGGCGGAAACGCGCGGGCGAGGCGTTCGCGTGCTCGCACTGTGCCCGGGTGCAACCGAGACGGGGTTTTTCGATGCGGTCGGCAGCGAGGAAATGGGGGCGGGCCAAAAGCTCTCGACCCCGGAGAAGGTTGTACGAGCCGGATTTCGAGGGATTGACCAAGGACGCAGCTATATCATCGATGGCCGTAACAATTACCTTATGGCTCAAATGGTCCGATTTTTTAGCAGGCGCAGGGTAGCCTTGATCATGGAACGCATGCCAAAGCCAAAAAGACACGGATAGCGGGATCGGGTTCTTTTGAGGATCTACAGCTTGTAAACCAATTTAGCGGTAAGTGTGCTTTATCCCAAACGTTATTCGCCAGAACCTATTTTGCTTTCGAATTGGCACGACGAATCGAAGGAACAGGAGTTTCGTCATTTGCATTTCATCCGGGATGGGTAAAATCCAATCTGACCAGTAATGCTCCTTGGTATTTAAGGGTAACGGCCCCGTTAATGAATGCAAGGGCACGTTCCGATTGCAAACCGGGGGTTTACGCCGCAGCAGCACAAGAAATTCAGAACATGAATGGAGCCTTTATTAACGACAAAATGAAGGTGGTGCCTGTTAGCTAATTTTGATGAAGAAGTGCGAAAACGATTGTGGCGTATGTATGAGGAACTAACCGCCAGGTGATGATGGCTGGCATGTTTATTCTCCTGAAAAATTGGAAGCCTCCTTGCGAAAGGGGGCTTTATTTGAAAAGCAGTGAACAAACTTGCCGTTACAGACAGCGCGGTGAACCTTATCACAAGTAGGGCGAAGTTTTTTGCTGTGTACCCATATACTTATTAATATTGTTTGCATGGTGTGACTTTGATGTATCTGTACAGTACGGTGCGAATCAGCCAGAGTATGACATTGTCATAGTGCAGGGTGACAGAATGCTCAAAGTGTCGGTCAAAGGTAGTCAGGACGGTTCCTGGGGATTGACTCAGAATTATAAGAAAGGTAAGACCTATCAGGATAAAGGAAAAGCCCCTACGCTATTGGTTCAGCGGAAGGGGCTAAGCTTAAAAAATGCTTTTCGGTCTCCTCGTTGAAGGCGAGCTCGACGCTGCCGATGTGCTTCCTGTCGTCCAGCGTGATCCTCTTCACGATCAGGTGCATTAGGGTCTTGCGCTGCGGGAAAGGCGAGCGGCGGAGCAGGGGGTCAAACCTTCCCACTTTCAGCCGGTATTTTTCCTTGTTCTGCTGCTGTATTTTGTTTCCATGAGTCACAGTTAAGTTGCGGGATGGCCTTTTTGATAGCGTTCCTACGTACATTGGGATACCCTTAAATTCACTTTAAGCCATTGGCCGGATGCCTGTTCAGATCATCTTGGGAATTATCTGCTCGTGTTGCGAGTATTAGAAAAATGCCGATAACTGACATAACGATGACAATGATAAAGGAGATTGTAAAGTTAGTATTGAAGGATAAAAATCGACTTAAAATAGAAGGACCAAATGCACCTCCTAAAATACTTAAAAGAGTGAAGAGTCCCATCCCGATACCAATCTCCGTTTTTTTCAAGGTCGATGGCACAACATTGGCAGCGGATGATACTAATGTGGTATAGCCGAGCGCAAAGATGAACATGACTATCCCAATGCCGATGGGCATGTCTTGCAAAACCGCCATAAGCAGTGCTCCCAGAATCATAAAACCATGACCAGCTAGGATAATGATCCTGCCATTGTACTTGCGAGAAAGTGCTCCCATGTAAGGGCCGAACAACGAACCAATCAGTGCGCTTGGGAACATGATGATGCCGATCAAGCTTGCTTGCAAGTTACCGCCCTGTTTTAGAACCAAGGGCAATAAAAATAAAGCGGCCGGATATGCAGATGTGCCTGCAAATACAGAGAGCAAGGAATTTCTGTAGCCTTTGTTAGCGAGTAAAGAGATGGTGATAAAAGGTGCGTTCTTCCCGCGTATGTGGAATGAAAACGCAATAAGCATCAGGACAGCAATTATTAAAAGATAAGGATTTAGGCTGATACCTAGTACCAGAATGCCTACTGAAAGGGAGAATAAAATAGCTCCTAATACATCGAATTTCTCCCCTTGTGCAACATTAGTAGGGAAGTGTTTCACAACAAATGGGATAATAAATACGATCAAGAGAGAAACAACAAAAAGACCGTGCCAACCAAACAGTTGAATAATAAATCCACTGAGGACTGGGGCTACTCCGCCCATCAGTGCGAAAGTAGTAGACACAAGGCTTAATGCTTTGCCTCTGTTCTCGGGTTTGAAATATTTAGGCGGAACTACATACGCTAGGGAGGGAATAGCCGCAGCACCAGCTGCTTGAATAATTCTTGCGGTTACAACGGCCGGAAAAGAGCTCGAAAAAAACCCCATTAGCGAACCAAGAGTGAATAGGGCAATCCCTATTAGTATTAATGACCGTGCAGAGAAACGATCGGTAAGCTTTCCATACGTACCCGAACCTGCTGCTAATACAACTGCATACAGCGTCGTTATCAGACTGCTTTCGGAAGTGGACAGATGCAAGTCTTTAATAATAAATGGAACAGCAATGTTGAACATATAGACATTCATCGTGGCCAATGATGAGGCAATTAATAATAGGGCTAGTAATGCTTTTTCGTTTATAGGTTTTGCGATAGAATCCATCCTCAATCTCCTTCGGCCATAGTTCTGTTGAATTTGCACTAAATTTAGATTAACATTAAACGGAGAGCTCTCCTCTTTATATTAAGCGGAGAGGTCTCCGAATGTCAATATGAACCAAGTTTAGCATGAGGGGTGTTAATATGTCGGAGGAAATCAAGGCAATTCAGTCGCGAATTGAACGACGTGATGCCGCCGAGAATCGTCAACGAATATTGGTCGCAGCCCATAAACTTTTTGAGCAGTACGGCGTGGATCAGGTAAGTATGAATCAGATAGCGGCGGAAGCCCAGATAGGTCCGGGCACCCTATATCGTCGTTATGCCAATAAAGGTGAGTTGTGTTTGGATTTAATAAAAGACAGTGTCGTTCGGTTCTTCGAAGATATGGAGCAATATCTATTGCAGAATCAGCAAGAGCCGCCGGACCACCGGTTAAAGGGAATTCTCAAAATTTACATGCCTTTCATTGAGAAGAAGGCACAACTACTAACAGGAGGCAAGGGATCCGCGTCAACTCAGCGACTTCCGTATCAATCACAGAATCCGCTCTATAACAAAATGCATCAAATCGCAGTCGAGTTATTCGATGAGATGGCAACAGCGGATCATCCAAGCCCAAATAGTATATTTAAAGCAGATATGCTGCTGATCGCCATAAGTATTGATTCATATTTTTATCAAAGAGATGTTCGTGGCTATTCACCCGATGAAATTTTGGAACACCTTTGCTCTACATTCATTTAAAGGGGTTTGATGCAGTTTATAATCTGGACCTTCAGCGAAAAAAAAGAAGGAATGTGGTTCGCCGGAGAGCATACGAAAGACGGGTTTCTAGAAATGCTCGGTAAAACTGAAACTGGGCTTGAAAAAGCAGATGATTTTCCAGGAAACGATAAACGAACTTGCATCGATGTGAGTGCTGGTTGTAACGATTAAAAAATTGGATGGTTAAATGGGTCAAGAACGATGGCAGTCATGCGCCGTTGCCCTCTTTTCGCCGATAGACCCGTTGAGGTGAACCGTACCATAAGTAACGGCAAGTTTTTTGAATTAGAGGATTCTCCTGTTCGATCAAGAATTATGTTAATGTTAACTTTCTTCCAAAGAGGTGTTTAAATATGGCGGAACCATCAAGAATCGATCTTAATATTCGCGCTGAGAATGTTCATGAAGTTTACTCTTGGTATCTTTGAAGGAAAGCTTATTGTAAACAGAAGATATCAACGAAAGTTAGTTTGGACTAAAGACGAAAAGTCTCAATTAATTGATACTATGATTAAAAGATACCCTCTTCCGTTAATACTTCTTGCAGAGGTGGAGATTGACGGAGTTGCAAAATATGAAATTATCGATGGAATGCAGCATTGAAAATAAATTAGATGTTAGAGGACAACATTTTGATTTAGAGACAATGGCATCTGCAAAGCAGCTACTTGATGAAGGAAAGTTAACTCAAAAGGAACCTAAATTTGAAAGGAGTCTATGCACCCATTTTGCAAACTATAAACTCCCAATCTCGACGTATCGCCTAGACAAGGTGGAAGATATCGATAAGATATTTCGTAGAATAAATTCTAATGGAAGACGACTTTCTAATCAGGAAATAAGGCAGGCAGGAATAATTGGAGCCTTTGCGGACGCTGTAAGAGATTTATCATCTGAGATCAGAGGAGATGTCTCTCAATATGGATACGATAAGCATAACTAATAGGGATCTAGACTACGGCATTAAGGTTGAGGATATATATTGGGTTCAAAATGGAATATTCAGAAAAGAAGATATTCGAGATAGTCGAGATTCTCCTGCGGATGTATCGTTAAGCAATAAATGAGGTCCATTGTCAAAATGTACGGCATTGCTTACATCAATGACCGTCTTATTTTGATGCAATGCTCCCTGACTTACCTATCTCTTGCTGCCAAGAAAAGTGTTTCGAGTCAAGGGGGTCTCGACTACTGATTAACTCACCGGCGGTGAATTCATTCTTTTGGGCCAAAGAAATACTCCCCTCCAAGCAGCAGGTTTGTTTATTTAACCTGTCTACTTAAAGGGGAGCATATCATTCATGGGCAGCCTTCTTGGCTTGCTACAAGTGTTATCGTTGGAGAAATAGGTTGTTTACAGTGGAAATTGATCAGGATGGTGACATACCGGCGAGTCCGGAGGAGTAATCCCACGTCGTACCCTGCTATTTTTTAACCACAGGAACCCAAAATTCGCCATAGAAAGTGCCGTCACCGTTTTCTTTGCGATAAGTCGCATTTGGACCGCCGATGTAAGCATAGTCCGTGATTTGTGCCAAGACTTCGCCAAAAGCACGGTAAGTCAACTGATCAAACAAAGTTTCCTTGTCGCCGGTTCCCGCGACCACGATGTACTCGCTCTCCGGAAACTCGATGATGCGTGTAGCGTCAGCCACCGATTTGCTAGCTTCTACAGCAAAATAATTCCACGGTCTGCCTTGATAAACCTCGTTGACCGACCATTCGCGATCATCTTTTGCCGCCGCTTTGAGCTTATCAAAACGCCCGTCAGCCTTGAGTCCACCCCAAAACTCCGCTTTTTCCTTTTGCAGAGCCGGCACGTCTTGGAAATTGGATCGAATGGAAAAACCATAAGCGGTCAATGTAAATGATTTTTTATGTTCAACTGTGTAATTTGCCATGGGGAGTGCTCCTTTGACCGAGATTAGCCTGCTACTTTTTTTACACGAAGCCACATTTCGCCGTAGAATTTACCATCTTCAGCTGCTTTGACGAATGTTGAGTTACCGGGCCCAACGTATTTGTAGTCTGTGATTTCTTGCAGCAGGCCACCGAAAACTTTGCCTGTTATTTCGTCAGCGAGGCGGTCTTTGTCAGCGCCTGTGCCAGGCACCACGAGGTAGTCCCCAGCGAGGAAGTCGAGGACGACCGCGCCTTCCACGTCGTATGCACCCATCACGCCGAAGCCGCGCCAAGCCTTGCCGTTGACGACGTAGTTGATTTGATATTCTTGCCCGTCAGCGAGCGCGAGAAGTTCGGCAAGCTTGCCGTTTTCAGTGATTTCAGCTTTTTTCGCTGCGGTTTTTGCTGCATTGCCTGCCCAGTCGTTGTAGTCTTCAAGTATAACACCGAAAGCAGTCATTTTGTAGTTTTCCGGGATTGCTTGGATGGAGTAGTTAGACATTTTGATCTCTCCTTAGCAGATTTATTTTTACAAGATTGATACTATTCGCTAAATGTATCAAAAAACGATACCTTTTATGATAATCATTTCTGATACAATAAAATCATGAAGAAGACAGAACGAGTGAACCTGATCATGCGCTTCATCAATAACCGCGCGCGTTTTACGATTGCAGAGATTCAGCGGGAGTTCAAGATTTCTCGCGCGACGGCGATCCGCGACATTAACGAGATTCAGGCGATGGGTTTTCCGCTGACGACCGAGCTTGGGCGAGGGGGAGGCTACAATGTCCTGCAGAATCAGTATCTGTCCGCCGTCCGTTTCACGCCAGAAGAGCTCAAAGCGATATTTATCAGCTTTATCGCCTCGAAAAATTCGCAGCTGCCTTATTTGCAAAATCGCCGCTCCATCACGGAAAAACTCATCGGCATCGCGTCGCAAACCCAGCACGACGAACTGATCGAGCTGAATAATATCTTGCTCTTTGAAAATACGAATCCTGCGAATCCGAATCTTTTGGAACTCGATGATGCGGCGCCTGCGGAGTTGAACCAGTTGATTTCGCTTGCTGCGCGGGATAAGCACTTGCGCTTGACGTATGAGCCGAGTCCCGGCTGGCCGCAGTTGATGGACGTTTATTTGCTTCATATTTTGAACTCAAACGCTCATTGGCTGGTCGAGGTTTATGATCTTGATACGGATGAGTTTCGTTATTTGCCTGTTGAGATGCTGCGGGATTCGGCAATTTCCGAGCAGAAGATGAAGCGGTCTGAGCAAGAGATTTTAAGCAAAAAACGGCTTGGTGCACGTGATTCCAATCTGGTTGTAAAGCTTGATACGACTGGGATTCAGCGCTTTAAGCGCTTACACCCGCCGGGGATTATTTTGTCCTTTACGGGGATGTTCCAGTCGAGTGGGATTTTCAATGTTCAACTGGATGTGACCGATGTTGAGGCGCTGGAGTATTATGCGGATTGGCTTTTGTTTTTGGGGAAAGGGGTCGAGTTTGAACGGATTCCTGATGAGCTGCGCATGATTTTGGAAGAGCGGTTAAGGGGAAGTGCTGACACTTTATCCAAATACACGCTAGGCCATTAAATATCCGCTAAGCCCGAATAACTACGCCAACCGCACCGGAACCCACGCGAACGCTTCAAGAGCATCGCCGGAATGAGACGCTTTGAAGAGGCTGAATGGCTTGCCATGCACGAGACGCAAAATTCGGAGGTCGTCGTTGCCGAATGGATCGTTCACGGGCAAGTGACCGCGACCGGTCGCTCCTTCACCTTATCGTACATGATGGTGGTCAAGGTCCAAGATGGGCGGATCGTATCTTCGCGTGACTATTCCAACCCGATCGACGGAGCGAAGGCTTTCGACAGATTGCCTTCGCCGATAGACCCGTTAAGCTGAACCGTATCATAGGTGACGGCAAGTTTCTGAAACTACATTGGACCCTCTCTCCAAATAAAGAACACTCGCCGTCACGGAGGCGAGTGTTCTTCATATGGGCCAATTCCAAGTCGTAGCTGCCGCAGTCAGGTATAAGGGAGTCTACACAATGGAACAGCATTTGATAAATGTTGTTATTCAATCGTGTTTTTCGTTGCATGATACATTTTTTCTGTGTATTCGTCTATTTCATCTCGCGACATGCGAAGACGGGCCACAGAAGAACCGTACCCTATTTCCGTATTGCCCAGTGCTAGTTCTTTGAAAATTCCATCGGCGAAGGCATCTAACGGTTCGCCATGTGTGTGCAATCCCGTACCGCCTAAATCCGTATTAACGGCAGGAGGAGCAACTTCTATGACTTCGACGGACGTATCTGACAGCTGGTGTCTTAGACTCACCGTAAACGAGTGAAGAGCCGCTTTCGTTGCGGAATAGATCGGAGCAATCGCAAAAGGTGTGAAGGCTAACCCGGATGTCACATTCAGGATTGTCGCCGATTCTTTTGTTGCAAAAAACGGAGCGAACAACATAGAGAGATGGAAAGGCGCTTCAATGTTCGTGATGATTTCCTGGTTGAAAAACCGCCAGTCGTTCTTTGCATCAGCCTTTAATACGTTAAAACGTTGTTGGATTCCGCATTATTCACTAACACATTCACTTCCGGATAGTTCGCGGTTATCCAGTCAAACAAGGCTGTACGTTCAGATTCCTTCGTCAAATCACTTCCATGAGTGATAAGGTTTGGCAACGTTTCTTTCGCCCGTTGAAGTACATGCTCGCGTCGTCCTGTAACGATGACTGTGTTTCCAGCCTTTATAAACCGTTCTGCGAAAGCAAGCCCGATTCCCGCATTTCCGCCTGTAATCAGAATCGTATTCCCTGAAAGGTTCATGATCGTTCCTCCCCGATATGTTTTGTATAGCGCTTAATTTTCTCCTCAATTCCCTGCAAGGATTCTGTCATTACTGCGATCTCGTTCAGCACCGCTTGTTTGTGATTTCTCATCATTTCGAGTCGGCTTTCGATCGTTGCATCTCCTTCTAAGATCCAACCCAAATACTGCTTAATGCTCTTTATTGACATATGCGTGTTCTTTAAGCAAATCACGGTTTGCAGAAGCGCCATCTGGTCTTCCGAAAATAGCCGCCTGCCTGCTTCATCACGCTCGATTAGCGGCAGTAGCCCTTGTTTTTCATAGTAGCGCAGCGTGGATTCCGGTATATTGAATTTGGCTGCGGCTTCGCTAATAGAACAATACTTCATTTGGAGGCCTCCAAACCTTACATCCTATGGTTTACTGTCGACATGAATAGGATACGACTTAAACCACGGTTTAAGTCAACGGGAAAAATTATAACGGAAACTTGCCGTTACAGATAGCGCGGTGAACCGTACCATAAGTGACGGCATAATGTTCACTACATAACCATACGATCAGTTAGAATGGTTCAATTGTGTATGAAAAATAAGCTTGCATGTCCTGTAGAGCAAATGCAGCCGTTTCTGACGGTATCCGCCGGTGCCGAGCCTGCAGAATACCCCGAGCAGGTTGAGCGTTTAAGAAGCCACCGGGAAGATACCGTCAGTCAAGTCGCATCGCTTGCAGCAGGTCGTCGATTTTATCGACTGAAGCTGGAGGAGGGGAGAAACCTCCGGAATGGTTCGTCAGATATCATAGTAGAAGAACAGAAAAGCAAGGCCCGCCTCAGTGGTACAGATGAATTGTTTTCAGTGACGAAATAAAACCTCAAACGTTCAAGCAGCCCCCGGTTGTACGGGGGCTCCTTCTATTTCACGATCGACGGGCTCCGTTTCGCCCCACCAGCATCAATGCCAGCGGCATGATAAGAGCAGAGGCGGCGGCCAGCACGTATAGGCAAATGGTAAATGCGTCGGAATAAGCGGAGACCGGTTTGGGAGGGACCCCAAGAGCGCTAAGCCAAATGATGCCGATTAGGGCGATTCCGATCGTAGAGGCGATCTGTATACTAGTTGTCATGACGCCGGATGCGGAGCCGATATCTGTTGTGCGGATTTTCGCCAAAACGATATTAGTCAGCGGCGCGGCGACGAGGCCTTGACCGATGCCGAGTACAGCTAGAGCCGGAATCCACACGCCGACATCGGATGAACCATCGGTCGCTTGGACCGCCCAGCTAAGCAGCAGGTAACCTGCTGTCGTTAAGATGGAACCGACGGTCAGTACATGGGCTCCGAGCTTCGCAGCGACTCGGGAAGAGAACAGCGATGCGAGGAAATAGCCTATTCCCATCGACCCGATTACAAGACCTGCTTGCAGAGCCGAGAAATGAAGTCCAAGCTGAAGCATGTAGGCGGCGACAAGGAAGAAGGCGCCCTGCGACGACATCAACAGCAGCACGACGAGAATGCCGAACGTGAATACCTTATGTCTAAAGAGATCGACATTCATGAAGGGGAGCTGGCCGCGGTGCAACAGCCGTCGTTCGTACCAGGCGAACAAAATCAACACAGGAGCCGAGCAGAACAAAACGGCGACGAGGCTGGGAGGCCATCCTGCACGCTGTCCCTGTACGAGCGGATAGACGAGCATCAGCAAGCCGGTCGCGGCGAGTGCGGCTCCAACCCAATCCAGTCCGGCGCGATCCGGCGAGCCGGACTCCGGAATAAACGGAATCAGGGCCAATATAAGAGCTCCGAGCAGAACGCTGATTAGGAACACCGCTCTCCAATCCAGTTCCCACAAATTCATGCAGAGAAGCAGCCCGCCGATTATCTGCCCGGCCGCCGCTGCGATTCCCTGGGTTGCTCCATACATACCGAAGATCGCGCCTCGACCTTCTGGTGTATAATTGGCTTGAATGAGAGATAAAACCTGTGGCATAAACAGAGCGGCACCGACGCCTTGCAAAACGCGCGATGCAATGAGCATAGTGACGCGGGCAGAAAAGCCGCATAACAGAGAAGCGATCGTGAATAAGGCCACTCCGATGAACAGCATTCTCCGGCGTCCAAACCGATCGCCCAGCCGGGCGCCGATAATCAGCAGAACGGCGAACGTAAGAGTATACCCGGTAAGAATGAATTGTACATCGGAGAAGCTGGCCCCGAGCCCTTCCTGGATCGAAGGTGTGGCTACGTTCACGATGAACACGTTCGATACAGCCATAAATACAGGCAAAAGCAGAGCCGGCAGCATCAGACGCGATCTGTGTCCGTCTCCTTTGGAGACGGGGTCGCGAGTCCGCACCAACCGGGCGGCAGCGTCCGAAAGTGTATTAGGCATAGAATGTTCTCCTCTCTCACTACTCGCTCAATTGACAGGGAGCGAGAGGATTTCATATAATGGGGGAGACAGGTCTGTCTCTTCATGAAGGAATGATACAGACAGATCTGTCTCGTGTCAAGACACTATTTCCCAACCATATAGACACGGGGGATCGAATATGAAAAAAGAATCGGCTAGAGATCGTATATTACGTACCGCCTCGGAATTATTTTACATGGAGGGAATACGGGCGGTTGGCATCGATCGGATTATCAAGGAATCCGGCGTTGCCAAGGCAAGCTTCTATCGAAGTTTCGCGACGAAAGATGATCTGACGGTTGCTTATCTTGAATCTAGGGATGAGCTAAAAGTAGAGAAACTGGAAAAACTGAGGCAGCAGTATCCGAACTCTCCTAAGGAACAGCTCGGCGCCCTCATTCGCGATGTGACCGAACAGATGGGGACGCCGGATTACCGGGGGTGTCCGTTCTTGAACGCGGCGGTCGAATTCCCGGATCCGAACCACCCCGCCCACATCAGATTGCTGGACATTCAGAGGAGCTTCTGGACTCGGGTTCAAGAGCTTGCAAGTGAAGGCGGGGCACGACAGCCCGAGGAACTGACTGTGCAGTTGAGGATGTTGTATGATGGATTCGTCATGAAAAGCTACTTGGATAAGTCCGATTCTGATCCGGAGTATTTCCGGAAGGCTGCGGAGCTGCTCTTGGAGAAGCAACTCGCTCCTGACAACCGGTAAAGGATGATTTTCATAATACGCTTAAAGATCATTCTCCTGTGAAAAAGAGTTAGAGGATCGGAGGCAACGCCTCCGGTTTTCTTAAATAAAATGATTTCGCCGAGAGATTGGAAGTAAACGTGCAAATGAAAGATTTTTTATGTTCCTAAAAACAAAGAAACAATCGGATAAAAGCCATTCGGCTAGCCCGATTGTTTTCTTTGCCCATCAAAAAGAATGCTACCGCCTTCGGATGATGTACCACTCGTTCAAGTCGGAACAAAATGCTGTTCCTCCCTTTACTCGGGTCAAATAAATAAACTTAGCGCTTAACATGAAGCTCGCTTGGACTTTTAAATCTAAATAGAGGTTGTAAATCATATATCTAACATATGGTATAATGGTTTGTCAGAAAAAGGGGGTTGATAACCGTGCATATTGGAGTAGATTTAGATAACACTGTTCTCGATGCTACTTCAGCTTATTTACACTATTACAATATGGTGTCCGGATTATCGCTAACACCTGATGATGTTAATGATTTTTATTTATACCGTCTATACGGGTGGGATGAGGAAGAACGAGATGCCATTTATAATAAACACGGGCATGATATTCATTGGAATTCATCGCCTTTACCGATGGCAGTTGAAATATTACAGGAATTATCTGATCAGCATCAGATATCAATTATTACCGCTCGACCTTTATTTTTTCGAGATGTTACCATTTATTGGCTTAAAAACCATAATATTCATTTTAACAATATTACATTTACTGAGAATAAACTCCAAGAATGTATGAACTCCAAAGTTATTTTATTTGAACAGCCATACAATTTGTCTGTTACTAATGACTTAATTTATCGTGCTACAAATTGGTTTGAGGTAAAAAGACATATTGATTACTTAAAGTCTAGACTTGGTTAAGTTGAAATGTGTTCTACAAAAAACCACTCCAATTGTGTTAGGAGCGGTCTATCTGCGTCGATCAGTTCAACGTACTCGGGGCAACTGCCCAGCAGTCCGCCGTCTTCGTGATTCAGCCATCCCTCCTAAAAATGAAAATGACCCATCGAAAAAGGGGGCTTGGTCAAAAACATGAAATATGTAAGATATTGGTTTTGATTTCGATTTTCAGAGATTAAGGAACTAAAGCTTGAGAGAAAGTAACTTCGCCAAACACTGTACTCACCCATATGGGCGGTATTCCCTAGCACCGGGTCCGTTCATTGGGTGAATTCGGAAATAAATAGACCGCCTTATCTTCGATAAGCTTTACAGGCGGTAGTTATGGTCAATTACTTCTTCCCCAAAACATCCACTCTTTCCTGTAATCCTTCTACAACTTCTTTCGGGATTTCCCTGACCTGGATATCTCCACCTAAGAAAAGCAGCCAATTTGTTACTTCGGCCAGTTCATCCGGATGATGAACATTGATGAACGTCTTTAAAATAGCCGTAGTTTGATAAGGATTCGTGTATGAAATCGTAATTTTTAACGGATGGTACTTTTTGAACTGGGCGATCGCCTTGGGACCAAGCTCGAGGACCAGGTTGATGGCTTCTTCCTGCTTGCTTAGTTGTTCTACAATCTTCTTCCTGCTTATTCTTTTTTTATCGGGGTATGGGCTGACATCGGTGAGATTGTCGACAGGAATAATCCGCCTCTTTTCCTCCTCCAGGTCGAAGCCTTCAATTTGCCAAGAGCTTTTTTCACGATACAGGTGCATGAGATAGATGGGATAAGACTTTATTTCCCTTCCTTCTTCGACGGAAACCACTAAGTAGCGGTCCACAAGAAGGATTTGGATGAGTTGTTCTAACATAGGATGGGGCAGATCCGATAGATCGAGCAGATCGGGATTGTGGGGGTTGGTACCTTCGAAGAGCAAGATTTGATTTAACAGAACAAGATCATCTTGCTGGTTTTGAGAGATGAGGCCTAGCAATTTTTCCGCTAAAGAATGGCGACTCTTGAGATAAGGGAGTTGCAGATTTCGTGTGGCCATGAAGGCGATAAAAAGAGCCTTAACCTCATTATCGGTAAAGCGGACATTGGGCAGGACGGAGTTGTGCATGACAAAATAACCCCCGTCCCTTCCGACTTCGGCGACCAGAGGCATTCCCATCGCTTCAATTTCCCTGATATCTCTAATCGCCGTCGAACGAGAGATGTTAAACTCATGCATGATTTCCGAAATGGTAAAATGGGCGCGGTTGTTGATGTACCGCATGATGATGTTAATCCGTTCTACTTTTTTCATAAGGCCCTCTAAACAGTATCATATTTTGACATGATTTATGGTTATTATAAACCCATCAAGTAAAAAAACAAATGACTTGATCAAATCAAAAAAAGGAGCTTGGATGATGGCAGCATATACCCTTGAGGAAAAGACTGCTTTATCGTTCTAGGTATTGGAACGGAGCTGAAGAGTGAGTACACGGACTACGCCGGTATGAACAAGGAGAAGGAAAGCTTTTGGTGGACCGTGGAGCAGGATGGAAGGCTTGACGCTTTAAAGGCGGTCGCTGCGAACGACTACATCTTCGCTGTAAACGAACTGGTAAACCGCAAGAGGATGTATTATGCCGGCGTCATGACAGAAGAAGCGGTTGTGAAGAAATAAAGAGATCACAGGAGGTACGGAATGAGTACGATTATCGGTAATGAAAATATCGCGAAGGTAGAATCCCGCCCTATTGGAAGGATGGCCGCATATTGGACCGTCACCCTATTTCTCGCATTCTCTATTGCATTAAGCGGTATCGGGCAATTGATGCGATATGGCGGTAATGTCGATTTAGTGACCGATATTGGTTTCCCGTTATATGTCACGAACATTCTCGGAGCTTGGAAATTGCTCGGAGTCATTGCGATCGTAATGCCGGGTTTCCCCCGGCTCAAGGAATGGGCTTATAGCGGTATCTTTTTTCTAATGACGGGTGCGGCCTTATCTCATGCCTTCGCAAATGATTACGGCGATTATGGATTCCATATTATTCTACCGCTTATCTATGCCGCGCTTGGCATCGCCTCCTGGGCGCTGCGTCCGAAAAGCCGCAGACTCTGATGGGAGTGATATTAACGCCGGCCCATTCGTGACCCCGATAGACTTCTACTGCCTGGAGCATTACTATTAGGTAGGGGCGCTGTGGAGAGAACAATCGGTTGACCTCTAAACAGTATCATATTTTGACATGATTTACGGTTATGATAAACCCAACAAGTGAATAAATAAATCAATCGATCCATTCAAAAAAAGGAGCTGGGATGATGGCAACGTATACCTTTGAGGAAAAAGACAGCTTTATCGTTCTTGGTATTGGAACGGAGCTGAAGAGCGATTACACGGATTATGCCGGCATAAACAAGGAGAAAGAAAACTTTTGGCGGGCAGTGGAGCAGGATGGAAGGCTTGACGCGTTAAAGGCCATTGCTGCGAACGACTATATTTTTGCCGTAAACGAAGCGGTAAATCACAAGATGATGTATTATGCCGGCGTCATGACCAATTCATCGATACCGGAAGAACACAGAGTGATCCAATTCCCCAAGGGACAATACCTCGTCGTTAAGGGTGAAGGAAAGTCGGCTGATGAATTGGGCAGGTTGCTTACCGGCATTGCCTTCGGTCAAGTTTTGCCGGCAGCCGATAATTACGCCTATGTCGGCGGGCCTAATGCAACGGTTGAGATGGGGCAGCGAGACGGCTTCGTATATGGCGAAATGTGGATTCCGGTTGTAAAGAAGTAAACGAGATCAGCAGGAGGAATGAAGGATGTCCCTTATCGTTGATTTTAAAAATGTGTCTACGGTTGGTCTGGAGTCTTCGCCGGTAGCAGAAGCGCTGGCTGGTATGCGTGCGAATGAAGCCCGTTACTTCATGAACAAATACAAGCACGAATTTACGGTCGTACCAGCCAGCGAAAGCCAGGAGACGCTTGATTATGTGAAACGAATTTTGAAAGAAGAACGTGGTATTGAGTTTGCGGCCCAACCTCTGGAAACATCGCGTTTTCAAGTAGAAAATATCAAATGGGCCTTCGTCTTTTATGAGGATGGTCTGGCGGTCAACGTCATGTATACGGTGGATGATCCTAAGAAGCGGGCAGTTGGATTTAAGTTGTCCGAGGGGATGGAAGTACCTAAGGAGTTGGAAGAGAAGAAGTTCAAATTTGCTAGACAGAAGTCCAAACTGGCTGGGACCATTCGAGGATCGTTCTTCGTCATTAAAGGAGAATATTAAGCAATCAACGCCCCTTTGAATACTGGATCAATGTCGAGATAAAGAAATTACATGGCAGCAAGCACAAGAAAGGCACCCGTTTGGGTGTCTTTTATTTTGCGATAACATTCGCCAATAGAGTGATACGTTGAACCGCACCACAAGTAACGGCAACGTTGTTGCTTGCATTCGACGATATCATTACAACGAGGCCACCGCCTCTAGCCGGTAGCCTCGTCCTCGATGTAAGATGCGTTAACTTGCCTGTTTGCCAGGAAGCGATCATGGGGTGCGCAATCTGCTCGCTTTTTCCCATTCGTGCAATTCGTCGGTCAAAACGGTGTCCGTAGTAATGTAGGCCACGCCCGCGTCGATAAAAGGCTGACTGATCTGTCGGTCGTTAATAGTCCAGATCGACACGTCCACCCCATGCTGCGCGCAAACCTTTACATCGTTCGGCGTTGCGGTTTGAAAGTCATAGTCCAGAAAAGCCGGCTTCAGTTGTCGGACAAGCTCGAGATCCGAGGAAGAGGGATGGTTGGCCGACAAATATCCGAGCGGGACCTCGCTGTTCATGGCTCTCACCTTCTTCAGATCGTCTGCGTTGAAGCAGATGAAGCTGCATTGCCCGAGCATACCGGAACGGTCGACGGTCTCCAATAGATTCTCCAGGTCGGCATCGTTATGGTATTCTTCGATTTCAATGAACGCATGCATGCCGTACGACTTGCAAATGTCCAATACTTCCCCCAGGGTCGGAATCCGCAGCCCGGGGTAATTTTCTATCCCGACGCCTGCCGTAATCTTCAGCATGCGAATGGCTTCGAACGAAAAATTTTTCGTTCTGCCGGTACCATCCGTCATCCTGTCCACCGTCCGATCGTGATGGACGATCCAGTGGCCGTCTGTCGTGCAATACGTATCCAACTCAATTCCCCAGAACCCGGCTTTTCCGGCCAATTCGAAAGCGACGGTCGTATTTTCGGGCGCATGCAGGCTCAACCCTCGGTGAGCAATGTATTTGACTTTGGACATCCGGATCCCTCCTTTGCCTAGCCCATTCATTCGAGGCGCTGATCGAGGATCATTTGTTTGAATGGTGAGTCGTCCTCTTCGGAAGCGCCGTGGCGAATTTTTCGCCGATAGCCCGTTAAGCTGAACCGTATCATAAGTAACGGCAAGTTTTTTTGCGGAATTTCTTGTGGGGCTTCGTATTTTTTTCACCGCTCCCGACATCTCGCTTCCGCCCTATTAATTATGCGCGTTTCACCCGTTGCGAACTTTACTCTGTAGACTTCTGAGAGAGCCCATTTTCTTAATAGTGTCCATTCTGCAACCTCATTCAGCAAGGGTATCATTGAGCCGTAATCTGAAAAACAAGTTGGAATCATTCCAGCATATCCTCCCTAACTATATTCTTACGAAACACAATTTTTACATATATAGTCAAAAAGATATAGACTTATAATTCTCCGTTTGGTATGATGTGGAATAAGTCTTGAAAAATTTCAGGACTCTTTTTTTGTTTTTTCGTAAATAGTGAAGGTCATCCCACAAGGATGGCCCTAAAACTTGCCGTTACAGACAGAGCGAAGAACCGTACCATAAGTTACGGCGAAAATTTGTCATGGGTAGGTGGAGGAAGACGTAGGTATGTGGAATAGAGTGGTTCCGAGCCTCTACGCTCATCGACTTTTTTTGGTAATAGTTCGCGGTTCAGTCCACGTTGCAGAGGGCGAAGACGTTGTCCCTGCTTCGTGAACGAAGATGTAGCCGCTCTTGCCCAAGCTTTCCAGACATTGGCTGGTCATCACGCTAAGAAGAGCCCGAAAACATTTTATTAAATACATATAAACTGCTGGAGGCGTTGGAGAGGCTCATGAGCGTGATTTATATTGTTTGAAAAAGGATGTGAAAGTGAAAGATGAACAATAAAAATATTTTTTTTGAAGAAGATTTCAAACTATACTATGGACCAAAAAAAGGAAATGTTTGTGAAATTGATTTGATCAATCATGAAGAAGTGCGGTTGGATAATTTCCAAATTTTACAAGGTGTTTCATATCTTTTGATGGATCGGCGAATTGATGACGCAACCAAGTTTTTTTCTGTGCAAACAGGCTGTACATTAGATGAGGCGATAGAATTTATCCAAAGTACGAATAACGATAATGATGAAATCTCACCAATTACTGAAGCAATGTATTTGGCAGAGCTAAAAGAAACTGCCGATGCACTTCATGCAAAAGCAGCTCAAAGAAGAACAGGAATAATAGCCTATTTTGCAGGCGCAGCAATAATGCTAGTGGTTTTGCTAGTACTCCTATTTATTAAATGAAACTAATACTTGCCGCGGACACGACTACAAAAAGAGGTTACATATGAGTTCTATTCTAAAAGTTATAGAAAAGCTAAAGTTGAACGTCTTGAATGTGGAAGATGTTCCAGAGTCATTTAGTTCTGATGTATACAAACTTACTCTTGCCAGCGGAGAAAACGTTTTTGTAAAAATTCCATTTAACAAGGATAAACTGTTCCGTGAATTTCAGATGCTTGAAACATTAAAGGGTATAATACCTGTTCCTAAGGTATTGGACATTTGGTACGGGGATGAAAGTACTACTGGAGCCTTGCTTCTTACAGCGATTCAAGGTATGCCTTGTACAGGAGACATGGATGAGAAACTCTCTTATCAAATTGGCGTATATCATGCTATGCTCCATGAGGTTAAAATGCCTGGGTATGGTTACCATGTAACCGATGGTTTTAAGCTAGTTGACCAAAACAATTGGAGATTATATATCAAAAGTAATTTTGAAAAGTGGAAGGAGCCATGCAAAGAGATACTCGACTCAAAATTGTATGAAAGATGTATTCTTCGCTTTGATGGAGTTTTCTCTGCTTTACCGGATCCCGACGGACCATGCATTGTTCACATGGATTTTAGACCAGGTAATATATTGGTGAACGGTAACGAGGTTGCTGGCATTATTGATTTCGAGAGTGCCCGCGGCGGATCGTCGGAAATAGATTTTACAAAAGTCAATCGCTATATTTGGGAAGTCAATCCGAGAACAAAGATACCGTTCATTGAAGGGTATCAATCGATTCGACCGATGTTGGCTCTGGAAAGAGTGCTGCCATTTTATGATATCTACGATGCTTTCAGCGCAGTTGCTTGGTGTAAAAACAGAGGAATTGAAAAAAATCAAACGTTCCTCCAGGAAAATATTCTTACTTTAAGAAATTCGGTGGGTTATGGAGTATAGTTGTTTGGATCTGATAGGCAGGCCATCCCACAAAGGATGGCCTTTACGCTTCGCAGTAGGAAAGGAACGTGGGCCGGGCATGACGGAGAGTGGAGCCGGTAGTCCGAAAACCGCCTCACGGCCAGGCTTCGTCGACCCCTTCGAGCTCGGGGAGCCCCGCCTTGCGCCGCTGCTCGATGATATATTGGACGTACCACTCCGGGTTCTCGGTATTTTTCCGGATCGAGCGGATCGTACCCAGCCAGCGGTCGTTCCAGCTCATGCCGTCGGAGTTCACGTGTCCCCGCTTCTCCATCTCGATCGTCTGGTCGTACGCGGAGGCGGCACCGATGCGCATGCCGGGCGTATCGAGCAGGATCACGTTGCCGTACTCGTCCCGCCTGATGTCGAGTTCGCTGCCTCTTTCCTTCAGCACCGCGTAAGTTCCCGCCAACACCACGAATATGACTACGACCGCGATGAGCGAACCGAGGATCCACAGAATGACGTTCATCTTCCGGCCTCCCGAATCAAGATATTTGTGGAACCGGAGTAACCGAATCGGTCCCGATATCTCAATAATAGCACAGGACGACCTTCCGGCATGGAAAGTTTTTTTAATTAGCTGCAGCGTATCGAAAGGGCGACAAAGTGGCCCTTTCTCCAACTGGAAGGCCCGCAACTCGGGCTGGAGCCGCAGGCTGGTGGCGTAGACGGCTTGGAGTATCGGAGAGCGTATGATAGAAAGGAATTGTAGAGCCTCCGGGACCCCGGATTTCAGGAGCAAGGTTGGTTGTCTACTTTAATCGCAAATATGGTTGGAGCGACTTGGATAAGCGATTATGCGTTCGTGCTGAAAGGCATTTAAAAAAAGTTGAACCCCATCGGTGACTTATTACGTATACCAATTTGCAGGGCAGGAAACATTATCTCTATATATTGGTCGGAGAGGGGAATTGAAACTTGGAGTCGTTGTGGCTGGAGTATACGTGGGCTTTACTAATTCTTATCGGTTTGGAAGGATTGCTGTCGGCTGACAATGCGCTCGTATTGGCGGTCATCGCGAAGCATTTGCCGGATGAACAAAAGAAACGGGCGATTAATTATGGAATCATTATGGCCTTTGTCTTTCGTTTTGCCGCTCTTTTTGCGATATCCTTCATCGCAAACGTCTGGCAAGTGCAGGCGATTGGCGCGGCTTACCTTCTTTACCTGGGTCTAAAACACATCATCCAAGCGCGGTTCGGTAAGAAGAACGGAAATATTCACAAGGAGCAAAAACAAGAGGCCGCAGGGAAAGGCTTTTGGCCTACAGTAGGAAAAATTGCGTTGGCAGACCTCGCTTTTGCCATTGATTCTATTCTTGCTGCGGTAGCGCTTGCGCTGGGATTGCCTGACTCGCCGCTGGGCGAGTTCGGCGGTATGGACGGCGGACAATTTGCTGTAGTGTTACTTGGCGGGATTGCCGGCTTAGTTTTAATCAAATATGCAGCTACTTGGTTTGTAAAGCTGCTTGGCCAACGCCCCGCGCTGGAGACAACGGCTTATGCAATCGTTGCTTGGGTTGGGGTAAAGCTTGCCGTCATTACGCTGGCCCATGAGGATATTGGAGTTTTGGATCATCATTTCCCCCATAGCACGGGCTGGACTTCCGTCTTCTATATTGTGTTGGTGGTGATCGCCCTTATTGGATGGTTTTCGCCCAGCAATAAACTTTCTAAGGCGGGCAATGCCTAATGGAGGAACGGACCAGACCGCGATCCTCCACGGGATCGGCGGAACCGATATTGTGTTACCAAATGGTTCGATTCTGTGGCACTCGGCAGATCTATCCTTAATCCGTGCAGGGTCCAAATCGAGCATGCCCTTAAAAGCCGTTAAGAACGCTCTTCGATTCTCGCATGCAAGCGGGTTTCGAAGAGCTTTTTTTCAACCTTTGCAAGTAACAGGATTAAAGCCTTGTATTTTTGTGTATTCCTATGGTTTTGTGGACGGTTTCTCGCTTCTTCCCCGTAACAGTCCGTCATCACTGAATTTTCCGGCTTTTAAATGCTATGTAACTATCATATAATAGAAAGTAACATAATCATTTTAATAGGGATACACTATGATCAGGTTTTCATTGGTCCGGAGGAGGGTGTGACTAGGTCACACCCTGGCTTGCTGTGGGGCTTGAGCAGGCGCGCCTGCATCTTTTCTTCAAATAATAGTGTGTTAGGAAGGTAATCATGAGCAACAGACAAACGAAAACAGACGTTATCTTGATTGGTGCCGGAATCATGAGTGCGACGTTGGGGTCGCTGCTGAAAGAATTAGCGCCGGACTGGAACATTACCGTGTTTGAGAAGCTGCCGAGCGCAGGAGAGGAAAGCTCTAACGAATGGAATAACGCGGGAACGGGGCATGCCGCGCTGTGCGAGTTGAACTACACGGCCGAAAAACCGGACGGATCCATAGATATTAGCAAAGCGATCAAAGTAAACGAACAGTTTCAAGTTTCGATGCAGTTTTGGTCTTACCTGGTGAACAGCAATCTGATTCGCAATCCGCACGACTTTATCATGCCCCTGCCTCATATGAGCTTAGTCCAAGGGGAACCAAATGTATCGTTTTTGAAAAAACGGTTCGAAGCGATGGCAAGCAATCCTTTGTTCCAAGGGATGGAATATTCCGATGACCCGGCAAAATTGACGGAATGGATTCCGCTTATTATGAAAGACCGGAAATTGAACGAACCGATTGCGGCAACCCGAATCGAATCCGGCACGGACGTAAACTTTGGCGCTTTAACGCGTATGTTGTTTACTCATTTAAAGAGTCAAAGCGTCGAAATCCGGTACAACCATCGGGTTGACGATATAAAACGGACGAGCGACGGCTCGTGGGAATTGAAGGTACGCAATGACAGCGGTACGGTCGAACACCATACGGCCAAATTCGTCTTTATCGGCGGCGGCGGCGGAAGTTTGCCTTTGCTCCAAAAATCCGGCATCCCGGAAAGCAAACATATCGGCGGATTCCCGATCAGCGGGCTCTTTATGGTGTGCCAGAACCCGGATATCGTAGCGCAGCATCATGCCAAAGTATACGGCAAAGCGAAGGTCGGCGCCCCTCCGATGTCCGTTCCGCATCTGGATACGCGATTTATCGACAATAAAAAATCGCTGCTCTTCGGACCGTTTGCCGGCTTCTCGCCGAAGTTCCTGAAAACCGGTTCGATGTTCGATTTGATCGGTTCCGTGAAACCGAACAATGTGCTCACGATGTTGGCGGCGGGCGCCAAAAACCTTTCGTTGACGAAATACCTGATCCAGCAGGTGATGCTTTCGAAAGAACAGCGAATGGAAGAGCTGCGCGAGTTTATCCCGAACGCCCGAAGCGAGGATTGGGATTTGCTGGTGGCCGGTCAACGGGTGCAAGTAATCAAAGACACGGCTGCGGGTAAAGGAACGCTTCAATTCGGAACGGAAGTCGTCAGTGCCGCCGATGGATCGATCGCCGCATTGCTCGGCGCTTCTCCGGGCGCTTCCACGGCCGTTTCCGTCATGCTGGAGGTCATCGAAAAATGCTTCCCGAAGCATATCAAAACGTGGGAACCGAAAATCAAAGAAATGATCCCTTCCTACGGCGTGTCTTTAGTGAAAAACCCGGAGCTGATCCGGCAAATTCATACATCGACTGCGCGGACGCTCGGTCTGCACAATGAATTGCATTCCGTCGTGTAAACTCTCTATACAAAAAGCGGCCTCCATCCCGATGTTCAAGGGACGGGGGCCGTTTGCTTTTCCTGCAAGGGCGGCTATCCATCACCTAAAGTTGCGAATTGCTCGGCCGTAATGATCGACGGCGAAGCCGAACAATACTTTAAGCATAAACAATTCGCAGACGATCAGCATATAGGGCGTGATTCCCGGCAGCATGGGGATGCCGCCCAGACCGACAGACAAGAGAAAGCCTGCCACGACCAATTGCGATTGCTTGCCGATCAGGGCGTTTACGGTCAAGGCTGCGATCGTCGTATAAGCCCACACCCCCAGCGAATACCAAATATCGGCGTGAAGCAGAAGGGCTACAAGCACGACATGGACATGTATCGCAATGAATACGAGCCGATTCGTTTTTCTCGCCGCATAAAAGTTGCTGGTCGAAGCCGTAAAATTCGCAATGCAGCCGGAACCAATATCGAAGATCAATACGAAGGCCAGGGCGCTGCGCCATACCGGAAGATCGTTCGTCATTTCGGGAAATGCGCCATATAACGCGGCAGTCAGCATTCCGCCAAAAAGCAGGATCGCCGCAATGGCCCCCATCGACTGTTTTTCGCCGAAAACATCATGCAAAAAAGAAGGCATTCGGAGTTGTTTCATTTCGTTACACCCCATAAAGTTTTATACTGTAATGATCGATTTACTCTAAAACGATTATAGCGACGCAAATTCGGAAGATCAATGTTTTATATTTGCTTTATTGAATCGCTCTAAAACTTTAGTTACACTACAAGCGAGGTGAAGCCAATGGACGGCTACGAACGACGGAAGCGGAAAAAAATGGAGCGAATATTCGGCGTATCGTTTGAACTGTTTTTCAAACACGGCTTTCAAAAGGTCAGCGTGAACGAGATCGCGCATAAAGCGAACGTTTCCCCGGCTACGATCTATAACTACTTCGGTACGAAAGAACAGCTCTATGCGGAGACGCTGACGAACTGGATGGACAAGCAGCTGGAGCGGTATGAGAGCATTCTCGATTCCGGGCTGTCTTTTCCCGAGAAGGCAAAAGAAATTATGCTGTTGGAGGCGAAAAACCTAAACCTTTTGGCGGATGAGCTTCAGAAGGTCCCGTCCTCCGAGCCCGGCGGATGGAAGCGAATGATGGAAAGCTACAGCGAGCGGAAGGTCGCGCCGTTTTTTGCGAAGTTTGTCGCGCTCGGGAAACGGGAGGGATCTATTCGCAAAGATTTATCGGACGAGGTGGCGATGCGTTACTTCGCGATGTTCAATCATGAACTGAGCCGGTATTGGGGATCGGCGAATGAAGAACGGACAACCCGGGACTTGGATCAAATGATGGAATTGTTTTTCTATGGGTTGGCCGGAAAGGGGCAGAGCCCCGATTTACCGCTTGCACCTTACGTAACGTAACGTTTTATAATGGAGCTACCGGTACTCAGCTAGCGCCAAAGAGCGGAGATGATGCATGAAAAGAAATTGGAAGGTCGGAGAGCTCGCCAAACTGACGGGCCTTACCGTACGAACGCTGCGCTTTTACGATCAAATCGGCCTGTTCTCTCCGTCCGGCCAGACGGAATCCGGGCACAGGCTGTACAGCGAATCGGACTTGTCGCGGTTGAGAATCGTGCTGAGTGCCTGCCGGGCGCTTTTTCATTTTCGCTGCCGCAGACATCATACCTAAGTATGAAAAAAATATGTAAATTTCTCGCTTTTTTGGGTATGTGCTACTAGGTCGTTCGAGCCTTGTTTACCCCGCTTGAAAATATGATAATAGACAAAAACTAAACTGGATAAGGAGAAATCATATTGAACAAAAAAGGTTGGTTTATCGGCGCATCGATATTCGGAATGATCGTGACGGGCTCCGCGGGTGTGTATGCGGGCAGCAATTTGCAGGAAATTAAAGCGCTCCTCAATATGGAGATCGGCATCGTCGTGAACAACGCTGACTTCAAGCCCGTAGATGACGAGGGGAATAGACTGTATCCGATTACATATAACGACTCCACCTATTTGCCGGTACGCGCTATATCCGAAGCTTTGAAGGTACCTATCGACTACGACGGAACAAACAATAGAGTCTTAATCGGCGGCAGCGGCAGCGGTACGGCAACTCCGCCGCCAGCCGCTTCCTTCCAGCGGCCGAAGCATTTGCCGAGCGACTTCCCGCTCCCGGCGGATACTAAAAAAATCGAGCTGCTCGAAGACGCGGTCGGCACCAATAAAAGCGTTACTTTCACTTTGCAAACAAAGGAAAGCTTGAAAAATCTGATCAAGACCTATAACGACTATTTGAAAGCCCGCGGTTACGAAACGATTGTCGACTCCTCCGCCGGCAATACAATCAACATTAGCGCTACCCAAAGCCGCGAGTCTACGGTTATTGAAGGTTCGATCATCGATGCGGAAGCGGGCATCGCGGAATATACCATCACGTGGTCGGCGGTTTAGACGTATAGCCAAGCCTCAGCTGCTAATTCAAGCAGGGGAGGCTTTTTTGCTTTGTTCGTTCGACGGATCGAGACAGGCAACCCGAGGTTGCGGGGCCGCGCAACCAAAGCGGTCTTTACTTTTGCATGCGGGTAAACGATATTGGATGTATCCATTGCAGAAAGGCTGCTGCTGCTATGATCTTTGCGGAGAAGTTGAAAACGGAAAGAAAGAAGAAGGGCTGGTCTCAAGAAGACTTGGCCGAGAAGCTGTTTGTAAGTCGACAGTCGGTTTCGAAATGGGAGAATGGCCAGAACTACCCGAGCATTGAAATCATTATCAAAGTTAGCGATCTATTCGGCGTAACCGTCGACGAGTTATTAAGGAGCGACGAGGAGTTGACCAAGAAGGTGATCAAAGACAGCAAACAATTGGCTCATCCGAAATTAAAATTTATATTTGACGTCTTGTTTTTGATTGGCTTCGCGCTGCTGGCGATCAAACTCGGCGTTCTGCTCCTGAACAAAGTAACGGCGCTGGACATTATGTTGTATGGCGGGGCTTTGCTTTGGAATTTCGGATCTTTAATTTTGATGGTCGGCGCGGGAATCGGTTCCGGTATGCTTAAAGACAAGTATAAACAAGATTGATGCAATCCAAAGTGTTCGACGGTGCGAACGGGACTTTTCGCTATCAAGAACAAAATTAACCGGAGATTTACATGGCGTTGATACCTCGTTAATAAAACGGCAGTAACCTATAATCAAAAGAATAGCCGCTCCGGCAAAGACGGTAAAAACCCGGCGATCAGAAAATCAACAAGCCTTTATCCAAAAAGGACGGTTTCTGTTTCTGATGCGGGTTTTTTATGTTTGTTTTGTTCCGGATGGCGAAAATTCCATTTGAAACTGGAGGAGAGATCTGATGAAGCTTGCAGTCATGGGCGATTTGCACTATCACGAAGTCGACGAAACGATTCCGGGGTGGTTGGAAGCGCGCAACGATTTTTATCGAACATTTCTGGGACGGTTTCTGGAGTTGGAAGCGGACGCTCATATTTCGCTCGGCGATTTGACCAATTACGGGCATTCCTCGGAGCTGCAAGAGGTTTACGGGATTATCCGGCAGCATGAAAAAACATTTTACCATGCTTTGGGGAATCACGACCTTTATGCCCAAACGAGAAGGGAAGTTCTCGAACGAACCGGACAAGCTCGCTATCACGCCGTAACGACGGAGCATGCCGTGCTTGCATGTATAGACACGGCGAAGGAGATGGATTTTGCGGACTGGGGAGGCTGGGTCGACGAAGAGCAGCTGCAGTGGCTCGACCATGTCGTAAAGGCGTCCGGAACGAAGCCCCTTTTACTGTTCGCCCATCATCCGGTATACAATACGACAGCCCGTTCGGACATGGATAAAGGCTCCATTCATCCCGACATCGATATGTGGAGCATTTTAAACCGGAAAGAAGGAGTCGGGATTTATTTTAACGGTCATACCCACGTCGACTCGATTGTAAAACGGAACAACTGGACGTTCGTTCAGCTGTCCGCCTGCCTGGATCAGCACGGCGTGAGGATGGTGGAGATCGGGCAGGACGAGATTCGCATTTCGGCTGTCGATTTCACGGACGCGGCGATGATCGACAACGCGGAGACTTTATACAACAATATGAAGCATTTTAAACATAACCCGAATGCCCGCGGACAAGAAACGGATCGGGAATGCGTTGTCGCGTTGCGGCTGGCTGCCGAACACAAATAAGTTCCGGTTTTGAACAAAGCCGGTTTCACAGGAGGTGCTGACGGATGAAAAGTAGGAAGGATGAAGGCGGATCGTTTTTCGACAGATTAACCGCGCACCGGATGGTGGCTTCCATTAAGGAGCCGAAACAAATCGAACTGGCCTTGTCACTCCGAAACCAATTAGGCGGCGTATTTCTGCTAACCGGGCACATAGGCGTCATTAAAGGCTATGTGGATTTGTTCAAAACGCATCAGGTGCCGGTTTTTCTCCATTTGGATAAGATAGGCGGCCTATGCACCGATACCCACGGTCTCGATTATTTGGCCAAGGCGATCAAACCGACCGGGATCATTACCACGAAAACGAACGTCGTCAAAATAGCGAAAAAGGTCGGGCTGATTTCGATTCAACGTTTCTTTCTGGTGGATACCGAGGGACTCGACAATATAGCCAAAAGTCTCCTCCAAATCGAGCCCGACATCGTGGAAATCATGCCCGCCCGAATACCGGAGGTGATCGGGGAGATCAAAACGTTCACCTCTCTTCCGATCATCTCCGGCGGCTTGATGTTCGAACGAAGCCACGCCCTGGCCTGTCTGGATCATGGCGCGACCGCGGTATCCTCCTCCAAATCGGAATTATGGCGCGAAATTTATTCCGCTCAGGAAAAAAGGTTTTGCAGCATCGGATAACGCATTTGCACAATTTTAATAACGAGTTGACACCGATTTAATAATGAACCTGTATTCTAGAATCAAGTAAATAGCTTTGGCTTGGAGCGAAGGAGAAGCCTTAATTACTGCCGGCATCGCAGCGGCGGTCGATTAAGGCTTCTTTATTGTGCCGCATAAAAAACGGGAGGGTTTCTGATGGGAAAGAAAACAGGCATGTCCATGGCTGCTCTTAGTTCCGTCCTCATGCTCGCGGCGTGCGGTTCCGGGGGCACGGACGGAAAGACCGCCGCCGGCGCGGCCGGCGGCTCCGAAGGCAAAAAAGTCGTAATCAAGTACTGGACGGCCAACGGCGGAAAAATCGAAGAAGCGAAACAAAACCTGGTGAAAAAATTTAACGAATCGCAAAACAAAATCGAAGTGCAGCAAGCGAACCAGGGCAATTATGACGATCTTCACGCGAAAGTGCAAGCTGCGTTTGCGGCCGGAAACGCGCCGGCCGTATTCGACCTCGAAATCGCATCCACCGGCATTTTTTCCCGTTCGGGCATGTTGGTGGACTTGACGCCGCTTGCCGCAAGGGATGACGCTCAGCTCAATCTGAAAGACTTCATACCGGGTCTGATGGGCAACGCTTATGTAGACGGCAAGCTTTACGGCATTCCGTTCGTGCGCAGCACCCCGATCTTCTATAAAAACGTCACCATGTTGAAAGAAGCGGGGTTGGATCCGGCCGGTCCGAAAAATTGGACGGAATTGGAACAGTACGCCCGCGTGTTGAAGGCGAAGGGGAAGACGCCGATGACCATGCCGGTCGGCATCTGGGAGTACGAGGCGCTAGTCGCGCAAAGCGGCGGCAAGGTGCTGAGCGAGGACGGCAAAAAAGCCGCGTTTAACTCGCCTGAAGGGGTCGCGCCGGTCGAGTTTTGGAAAAAAATGTCCGATGAAGGTCTCATCAAGTTTGTCGTAGGGAAAACGGCGGGAGCCGACGCGGAAAAGGATTGGGCCAACCAGATTTCCGCCTTTAAATTCGGGTCTACGGCCGGGGTTTCCGCAAGCCTGGAAATCGCAAAGGGCAACAACTTTGAAATGGCGACCGACTTTATGCCCGCCAATAAAACGTACGGCGTTCCGACCGGCGGAGCCCATCTGGTTATCACGTCGAAGCTCAGCGAGCAAGAAAAAGAGGCGACCTGGGAATTTATTAAATGGATGACATCCAAGGAAAATACGATTTATCAGCATAAGTACATCGGCTATTTGCCGAACCGCATTTCGGCTTTGGAAAGCGAAGAGCTGCAAGCCTACTATAAAGAGTTTCCGCATTACAAGGTTGCTTCGGATCAATTGAAGTATGCCGTATTGCGTCCGAATGCAAACGCATATCCGGAAATTACGAAAATCATGCAGGATGCGATCACGAAAGCGATTCTGGAAAAGAATGTGAAGCCGCAGGATGCCATGAACGAGGCTGCGGAGAAAGCGAACAAATTATTGAGCAAGTAAGGAGACGGTCGTATGGCGAAAATCGAATTAATCAATGTCGGAAAAAGATACAAAGACGAAACCGTAATCAGCGGCTTGAATCTGACCATCAAGGACGGATCGTTTACGGTGCTCGTAGGCCCGTCGGGCTGCGGCAAATCGACGACCTTGCGGATGATCGCGGGTCTGGAAAAGCAGAGCGAAGGGCAAATATGGATCGGCGACAAATGCGTGAACGAAACGCAGCCGGGGCTTCGGGACGTCGCCATGGTTTTTCAAAACTATGCTTTATATCCGACGATGACCGTTCGCGAAAATATCGAATTCGGGCTAAAAAACAGAAAAGTTCCCAAACCGGAGCGCGAAACTGTAATACGCGAGATTTGCGAAATCGTCGGCTTGACGCCTTACCTGGACAAGAAGCCGCAGCATTTGTCCGGAGGGCAGCGCCAACGGGTGGCGCTCGCCCGGGCGATGGTCAAAAAGCCGAAGGTGTTTATTCTCGACGAACCGCTCTCGAATCTGGACGCGAAGCTGCGCAACCAGATGAGAACGGAGTTGATCCAGCTTCATAGAAGGCTCGGCACCACCTTTGTCTATGTGACCCATGATCAAGTCGAGGCCATGTCTATGGGAGACGAAATTGTCGTCATGAACAAAGGGGTGATTCAGCAAGCGGACTCCCCCATGAAGCTGTACAACGACCCGGACAATCTGTTTACCGCACAGTTTATCGGTACTCCGGCCATGAATATGTTGGATTACGGCGCCGTCAAAGGCTTGAAAGCAGAGACAGCCGTGAAGATCGGATACGTCGGGTTTCGGGCCGAGCATGGGCTGATCGGCGCGAAGGATCGGACAATCGGACTGGCGATCGAGGGGGAAATCGTGACCCGGGAGAGCTTGGGCGCGGAACATATTTATCAGATCCGGTCGGCCGCGGGCATCTTTTTCGTGAAAACCTTCCTTGCGCCCATGGAAACGGAGGATCGTATCCAAGTGACCGTTCCGTATGAACGGCTGTACTATTTTGACTTGGACGGCAACCGAATCCGCTTGGAAACCCCGCAGAAAGCATCATGGCCAAAAACTCTTGCAACAGTCGGCGGTGTATAAGATGACCTTTTGGGAAAAGCTGCGTCCGTATGCGATGGTTGCCCCGGCGATCGCCGTGTTTTCCTTGTTTTTTATTTATCCGATCCTGTATATGATCTATCTGAGCATGTATGACTGGAATTTCATCAGCCCGACGAAGAACTTTGTCGGTTTGCAAAATTTTGCCGACCTGCTGCAGGAAAAAGAATTTATTCAAGTGATAACAAACTCCACCGTCTATACCGTTCTGACGGTTACGTTTATCATTGGGCTCTCTCTGCTGTTGGCTCTTTGGTTGAATCGGGCCGGAGCGTTCCACAGTTTTGTCCAAGGGGCGATCTTCAGCCCGCATATCGTTTCCTGGGTATCCATTTCGATGATCTGGGCTTGGGTCATGGATCCTCAGTACGGCTTGCTGAACTGGTTCATCGGGTTGTTCGGTTTCGGAAAAGTGGGTTGGCTTTCCTCCCAGAACACGTCCCTGCTTTCATTGGTCATTGTCGCCGTGTGGAAAGGGCTTGGCTATAATACTTTGGTGTTCATCGCCGGTCTGCAAAGCATTCCGAAGGATATCTATGAAGCGGCGGCCCTGGACCGATCCAAGCCTTGGACCACCTTTCGCAAGCTGATCCTCCCGATGCTGTCGCCGACCATCTTTTTCCTGGTCATCATCAACATGATCGGTTCGTTTCAGGTGTTCGAGACGATCGCGATCATGACCCAGGGAGGACCGGTCAACTCAACCAATACGTTGGTGTATTACATTTACGAGTACGGTTTCCGATTTTTTAAGATCGGTTACGCTTCCGCGGCAGGCGTCATCTTGCTGTTCATTGTCGGAGCCTTAACGATCGTCTACTTTAAATTGCTGTCGAAACGCGTTCATTATCAATAGGAAGCGGTGAACTCCATTGAAAGCGGAACAGACGATTGATGCCGATCGTACATTCATGCCTGTCAAAAGCAAAGAGGAGATCGTTTCGAACATGGTGCAATACGCCATCCGGACCGTAAGCGCGATCGGCATGGCCTGTTTGGTTCTCGTTTTCGCAATGCCGTTCGCGTGGATGTTTTCTACTTCGTTAAAAACGCTGCCGGAGACGATGATTTTTCCGCCCGATTGGATTCCTGACCGTTTCGTCTGGAGCAATTACGCTCAAGCTTGGGGATCGGGACCTTTTCTGCAATATATCACGAACAGCATGATTGTTTCGGTAGGCATTCTCGTCATGCAGATGCTTACGATTATTCCTGCGGCTTATGCTTTCGCCCGCTATAAGTTCAAGGGGGCGTGGTTTTTATTCGGAATGGTCATGATTACTTTAATGATCCCGTCTCAATTGATTTTCCTGCCGGTCTACTTGCAGTTAAGCGCCTGGAAGCTGCTGAATACGCATCTCGCCCTCATTCTTCCGTTTGCATCCAGCGCATTCGGCATTTTTCTCCTGAGGCAATCGTTTAAGCAGGTTCCGGAGGAATTGCTCGAAGCGGCGCGGTTGGATAGCGCGAAAGAGTGGCAGATCATATTGAAATTGATGGTGCCCATGGCCAAACCGGTACTGGCGACCTTCGCGTTGTTCAGCTTTATCGCCCACTGGAACGATTACTTCTGGCCGCTGGTGATGACTACGGATGAAACGGCGAGAACGCTGCCTTTGGGGATTGCGAAGATCCGGGAGGAAGAAGGAGTGGCCAATTGGAACATTTTGATGGCCGGCAACATGATTCTGGTTACGCCGATTTTGATCGCATTTTTCTTTGCGCAGCGGCATATTATTCAAGCTTTTGTTTATACGGGCGTAAAATGATCCGAATGGGAATAAGCGGGATACGCGGCAGCCACGGTAGAGGGCTGCTTTTTTGTTTTCGGCGGGCGAAAGAGAAGGCGGCTTCAACCGTCGACCTGCGGCAATTCCGCAAAAAAAATCAAAATAAGTCGATCGCATTATATTATAGTTGTACTAGCTCCATGGAGGCTTTGAAAATGAATTATACGGAATCGGTAACCAAAGCGATCGCTTATATCGAAGAGCATCTGGCCGGCGACATCACACCGGAAGAAATAGCGGCACGGGTAGGATACTCCCCTTATCATTTTCACCGGATTTTCCAATCGGTCACGCGAAGCTCCGTTTCGGAGTACATAAGGAAGCGGAGACTGACCCATGCGGCGTACGATTTGTTTTATTCCGACCTCCGCATCGTAGAGATCGCCGTCAAATATCGGTTCGAATCGCAGGAAGCGTTCACCCGCGCCTTTCAACACCTGTTCTCGATTACGCCTGGACAATTCCGCAAGCAAACGGATATGAAGGACACGCTGTTCCGGACGATGGAGAAAAAGGCATTGGACGAGGCCGGGTTGAAGCATTTGCACGAAAGAATGAGTCTCGAACCCGTTTACGTCGCTACGGGAACGCTTCAACTGGTCGGAATGGAAATACGGGGCGTCAATTCCCGCGATGTCGGCAGGCTGTGGAGCCGCTTCAGGCAGCGTGCGGCCGAAATTGCGACAAGGCGGGGCCCCGAATCCGTTTTTTATGCGTTAATCGAACTTACCGGTGTACGGTGGGAAGTTTCCTATACCGCATGTGTCGAGGTCGAAGAAGCGGGGCGACTTCCCGAAGGGATGGTCTATAAAGTTCTCCCTTCCGGAACGTACGCCGTATTTTCCCACAGAGGATCGCTGGAGAGATTGTCGGATACGTTCGATTATATTTACAACATATGGCTGCCGAAATCGGGGAAACTGCGCACGAACGATCCGGAATTTGCGCGATACGATGAAAGATATTTGGGGCCGACGAATGAAAATTCGGAAATTGATATTTACATTCCCATTAACCCGATATCGCAGCGGGAACGGAGCTGAAGGAAAGGAACGATTTTGGATGAAGCATAACGCGGAAATCAAGCGGGGCTATGCCGGCTGCCGCGAAGTGAAAATAACCGACGCCGCTCTAGGAATCGCATTTCCGATGACGGTGATATATCCGGCAGGGACGCCCGAACATGCGGACCGTTTGGGCCCCTATGCATTGGAGCTGGCAAGAGATGCGGAACCTTCGGAAGGACCGTTTCCTCTGGTCATCGTCTCTCACGGCACCGGCGGTTCGCCGCTTGTATATCGGACGCTGGCCCGGCACTTGGCGCGCAGCGGCTTTATCGTCGGCTTGCCCGAGCATCCGTACAATAACCGAAACGACAACAGCTGGGAAGGTACGGTCCGGAACCTCGCCCATAGACCCGAACACGCTCGAATGGCCGTCGACTGGTTTTTCGCAAACGAGCCGTTCGCCGGAACCGTAAAACCGAATGCCGTTTCTTTCATCGGGCATTCCATGGGAGGATATACTGCATTGGCGGCGGCGGGCGGCGTGCCGACTTCGTTTCCCCACGAATCCCCCGACGGTAAATCGCAGCTCATCGAGGTTGCGCCGGATCCCCGAATCCGGTCTCTGGTTTTGCTGGCGCCGGCGTCGGTCTGGTTTCGGGCCGAAGGCGCTTTGCGCGCGGTCAATATTCCCATTCTGATGCTGAATGCCGAGAAAGATCCTTATACGCCTCCCCTGCACGCGCAAATCATACTGGAAGGCGTAGCCGACCGGAACAAGATTCGATTTAGGACGGTCGAAAACGCCGGACACTTTTCCTTTCTGAGCCCGTTTCCGGAATCGATGAAAGCCCCGTCGTTTCTCCCTTCCCAAGACCCTCCCGGCTTCGATCGCGACCGTTTTCACCAAACGCTTCAGGAGGAAATATTGGATTTTCTGATCGCTGCAAACGAGCCGTGAAGTGTCGCAAAAGGAGACCGGGCGCCGCGGCGGACCGATAGGGTGACGATGAGGCGGCGAATCAAAGCCGTCAGCGCTGCCCGAAGATGGAAGCGAAGGGATATTTCGAACGATACAAAAGCGTCGATCCTTGCCGATCGGCGTTTTTTCTTTTTTCAAAAAAAAACGCATAGCCAAAAGCGTTTATGCCCTAATGTACCGGTGGTTGCGCAGCCGTTTCGCAAACTAAATCTATGTTCTCCGTCTGGTTTACTGTATGATAAAAAAAATGCGGAAATTCGAGAAGAAGGTGAGACAGCAATGGATGACAAGAGGGAACAAATGGAGCGAGTACTCGAGCTGGAGCGACTGTCTACCATCGGACAAATATCCGCCGGCATCGCTCACGAGATTCGCAACCCGCTCACGGCGGTCAAAGGGTTTTTGCAGCTCATGCAAAAGGAGCACGATAGCCGTTATTGGGAAATCGTCAATTCCGAACTGGAGCAAGCCATTTCCACGGTGCAAAATTTGCTGGCCGTTTCCAAGCCGGAGACGAACGACGAGAATTGGACCGTCGTCAATTTGTGCGAAATTCTTGAAAATACGCTATCGCTGTTCGATCATGAAATGTACCGGGTTCGGGTGGAGAAGCGGTTTTACAATACGAATACGAAAATTTTCGGAAAACGAACCCAGCTGAAGCGGGCGATCTTTAACTTATTGAAAAACGCCTTCGAAGCCATAGAAGGCGAAGGAACGATCACGGTCGAACATTACCGGACGGACAATGTCCTTTGTTTCTCGATCCGCGACACGGGCAAAGGCATTCCGAGCGACAAGCTGTCGATGCTGGGAACCCCGTTTTTCACCACGAAAGCGGATTCGGGCACCGGGCTCGGGTTATCGCAAGTATATGCCACCTTCCACGAACATAAAGCGACGATCCACGTCGACAGCACGGAAAACATAGGCACCAAGTTTACGATCCGGATTCCGATAATGGATCGTCTGGAGGGGCATACGCAGATGAAGCTGGTCATCGATGAATCTATGGATGTAAGGCAGTTTTTTGAGGCCAATCGTCAGCTGTTCAACCGTCAATTGGAAGTCGAAGCGCAAAACAGCTTCGAGATCGTCAGCTCGCTTAAATTCGTCACGACGCAGGATTTGCTGGACCATGCGAATCAGATTTTGTCGCTCGTCCATGACGGAATGACGCAGGAAATTATCCAGCTGGCCCAGGAACGGGGGATCGCTTGGGCGAGGTCCGACGTGCCGATCATGACGAAGATGGAATGGTTTTACGCCTTGCGCAAGGTCATATGGTCGTTTCTCCGCCAATACCATTTGCACGTCGGCATTTCGCCGGAGGAAGTATTCAATTTATCCGAGCGGATCAACGACGCCTTGGACAATTTCATTATTCAGTTTAACGTCGTCTTTACGAAATACAGGGAGGACGTCATCAAATCGAAGCAGGCGATCATCGACGAGCTGACCGTTCCGATCATCCCGATCTTCAACCAGATCGCCGTGCTGCCCTTGATCGGCACGCTGGACGAGCTGCGGATGAATACGGTCGAAGAGAAGCTGTTGGAGGAAATCGAAAAGCGAAACATTCAAAAAGTATTTATCGACATGTCCGGAGCCGCCTTGACGAACGCCGACGTGTTTCTGAAAGTCGTCCGCATCATCGAGGGCATCAATCTTCTCGGCTGTCAGGCCATCGTCACCGGAATCAGCGCGAAGCTGGCGAAAATCATCCTCGATTTAAGCGATTCGATCAAGGACAAGCTGATCGTGGAAAGCACGCTGCAGCAGGCACTGCTTAAAGCATCCTACCCGGGGGGACGGATTGCGTCGACCGAATCGTAACGGGAGCGGCGGCGATCGAAAAACTCCTTTAGCTTGCGCGGTCCGTCCACTATAATGGGATCAAGAACTTGTCGTTACTCGCGGGGAGCGTGCAGCCATGATTTTGTTGCAGGAATCGTATAACGGATGGGTCGTCATGCTCTCCTTCGTCATTGCCGTATTCGCCTCGTACTCGGCTTTGAATTTGGCGGCGAAAATATACGGATCCCAGGGCAAAACGCAAATGTGGTGGCTGGCCGCCGGTTCGTGCGTGATGGGGTGCGGAGTGTGGTCGATGCATTTCGTGGGAATGCTCGCCTTCCATCTGAACGTTCCGGTCAGCTACGATATTCCGATCACCTTGCTTTCCATGCTCGCGAGCATCGTCGCCTCCTGCATTGCATTTCAAATGCTGCTGGCGAAGCGGGTCGATCGGCGGAAGTTCGCGCTGAGCGGTTTATTCATGGGGAGCGGGATCGTCGCCATGCATTACACCGGCATGGCCGCCATGCGTCTTCCCGCCGAGCTCCGCTACGATTGGACCTATTGGGGGCTGTCGGCCTTGATTGCGCTCGTCACCTCTTATGTGGCGCTGTTTCTGTTCATCCGTTTCCGCAATCAGCCTTCCGTCAGCTGGTGGAAATGGGCTTCGGCGCTAGTGATGGGAGTCGCCATTTGCGGGATGCATTACACCGGCATGAAGGCGGCTCAGTTTTGGTGCGGGGACTTGAGCCTGCTCGATGCGTCCGAAAGCGGCCGCATCAATTTCACCCTGCTGGTCGCCGTCGCCTTGACCACGTTTTTCATTCTGCTCGTATCGTGGGGGGCGATGTTTTTGGACCGTCACGTACTGGAGAAAATGGCGTTCAGCGATCCGCTGACCGGACTTCCGAACCGCCACGACTTGAACCGTTATTTGGGCGAGCGCTTGGACGATTCCAAGCCGATCGCCATGCTGTTTATCGATCTGGATCGATTCAAAACGATTAACGATACGCTCGGCCACGATATCGGCGATATGCTCGTTCAAGAGGTCGGATACCGGCTTCGGCTTCTGCTGCGCGAAGGGAGCAAGGCGTTCCGCCTCGGCGGCGACGAATTTCTGATCGTAGCCGAACAAAGCGATCAGGCCGAAGCCGAACGATTGGCGGCCGAAATCCTGAGCGCGGTCACCAAGCCGTTTCACCTGAAAGAAAACGAGCTGTACATCACCGCCAGCATCGGCATCAGTTTGTCCCCCCGGCACGGCACCGATCGCGCTTCGCTGCTCAAAGCATCCGATACGGCCATGTACAATGCGAAAAATACCGGCAAAAACAAATACTGCGTATTCGACGACGAATTGGACAGGAAGCTGTTGCGGCGGCTGGAGCTGGAAAAGGACATGAGGGGCGCGTCGGCGCGTCAGGAGTTTTATATCGTCTATCAGCCCAAATGGGATACGGAGTCGGAGCGGCCGGTAGGAGTGGAAGCGTTGATGCGGTGGCCTCACCCCCGATTCGGCGTCGTTTCGCCGGACGAATTCATCCCGATCGCCGAGGAGACCGGATTGATCATTCCGATGACCCGATGGGCGCTGACGGAAGCGTGCCGGCAAAATAAGTCGTGGCTGGACAAAGGCATGCCGCCGCTAACGGTGTCCGTCAATGTGTCCGTCCGGCTGTTCGAAAGCCAGACGCTGCTCGACATGATTCGAACCGCCCTGGAGCATACCGGGCTGCCCGCCCGCTATTTGGAATTGGAAATAACGGAATCGACGATTTTATACGATGTACGGGACATGATCAAGCAATTGTCCGAGCTGCGCGCGATGGGCGTGCGCATTTCGATGGACGATTTCGGATCGGGGTATTCGTCTCTCGGCTCGCTGGACCAGATTCCGATCGATACGCTCAAAATCGACCGGCTGTTCATCCGCGAGAGCGACTCGCCGTCCAAACGGGCGATCGTCGGCGCCATTATCGACATGGCGATCAAGCTTCGGCTGGAGCTGGTCGCGGAAGGCGTGGAAACGCAGGAGCAGATCGACTTCCTGCGTTCGTCCGGCTGCAGCATCATGCAGGGGTATTATTACGGCAGACCGATGAACGTCGATCAGATCGACGAGTGGCTGCTGCAGTACGCGGACGGCCAGGAAAAACGGAGCGGCTAGACACGGCCGGCCGGTTCCGTTTCGGCTTTGTCCGGCGGAAACGACGGAAGCGCGCGACGAACGGCTCGCACGCTTCTTTTTTTGCGGCCAGGCTTTCACGTGATGAGCAGGATGACGGATAGAACGAGCATAAGGACGGCGTTCACGGCCATTGCCGGTTTATGCTTGGCTCGAAAAAGATGGGCATGAATCGCTCCGACCATTAAAACGGCAAATAAGACCGCTGCGTACGTCGCGTTTGACGGCATCCAAAACGCCGATATCAGGATCGCGACCCCGACCGCCTCCAATGCGGCGATGCCGTACATACCCCACACGGGATATCGGTATTCGGTCCAGTGACGAACCATGGAGCGGGTGCGCAGAAACTTGAACGAGGCGGACAGACTGAACATGACGATCAATACGGCATAAATGACTGGAATCCAAAGCGGTTGCATGACGTTCGCTCCTTTATGATCATTCGCAGCGGGCTGCTTGCAATCCCCAGTATACTCGGGCCGGGCGCCGGAATATGTAGTCCGGAATACAGAAGGAGGGGGGACGATATGGACCCGATCAAATATTTGTCGAGAATCGATTTATTTCGCGGGCTTAGCGGGGAAGAGCTTAGACAATTGAACGCGTTTACGCCCATGCATACGTGTAAAAAGGGGACCGTCGTCGCTTCTCCGCATCTGGAGCGAAAGGCGCTGTATTTGATCAAAGCGGGAAAAGTCCGCCTGTACAAACTGACGGAGGACGGCAAAGAGCTGACGCTCGACCTGCTCAGGACCGGCCACATTTTCGGAGACATGACCTCCTTCAGGACGGAAACCCGCATGTTCGCCGTTACGATGGAAGATTCGGTTATTTGCTCGATCGATCGCGAGCAGTTTCAGACGATTATCGGCGAAAAACCGGGGCTTGCCTTAGCTTACATCGATATCGTGACCGCGAGGCTGAAGGAGGTCGAGGAATGGCTCGAGTATATGGCCTATGGAAGCGTGCGGAAGCGGCTGCTCTTCTTGCTGAACAAGCTGTCGGCGAAATTCGGGGCGGGCGGCGAGGACGAGCCGGAATGGGGGCGGCTGCAGGTCGAACTGACGCATCAGGAATTGGCGAGCATGACGGGGAGCATGCGGGAAACGATAACGCCGCTGCTCAATCGGCTCGTTTCGGAGGGGGTGCTGCGCAAGGAGGCTGCGCGCGGGCCGTATTGGATTCACCGCGAACGGTTGCGGGCCGCTTTGGCGGCAAGCAAATAAGGCCATGAAAAAAGGCGCAAGCCGCTGTCGGCTCGCACCCTTTTTTCGGTTCACTTCTTTCCTTCGACCCGGGTGATCTCCCGGCGCACGAGCGGGGCGACCTTCGTGCCGAGCAGCTCGATCGCGCGCAGCACGTCGCGGTGCGGCATCGTGCCGACGTTGATATGCAGGAAAAAGCGGGTGACGCCCAAGTTTTTGCGCAGCAGGACGATCTTTTCGGCGACATAATCCGAATCGCCGACGTAAAGGGCGCCGCGGAGGCTGCGCGCCGCATCGAACGTCGACCGGTCGTACGGCGGCCATCCCCGCTCGCGCCCGATGACGTTCATCTGGGCTTGCGTGGAAGGGAAAAAGAGATCGGCCGCTTGCTCGGTCGTCTCCCCGACGAAGCCGTGCGAATGCGTCGCGATCGGCAGCTTGTCCGGGTCGTGCCCGGCCCGGGCGGCCGCTTCCTTGTACAGCGCGACCAACGGCGCGAACCGTTCCGGCATACCGCCGATGATCGCGAAGGCGATCGGAAGGCCGAGCGTGCCCGCGCGAACGGCCGACTCCGGATTCCCGCCGCTCGCGATCCAGACGGGGAGCGGGTCTTGTACGGACCGGGGATAGACGCCCAAATTCCGGATGGCGGGACGGTGACGTCCGCTCCACGTCACTTTCTCCGACGCCCGGATCGCGAGCAGCAGCTCGAGCTTTTCTTCGAACAGCTCGTCGTAATCGTCGAGGCTGTAGCCGAACAAAGGAAACGATTCGATGAACGAGCCGCGGCCCGCCATAATTTCGGCTCGTCCGTTCGACAGGCCGTCCAAGGTGGAGAACGCCTGATAGACGCGAACCGGGTCGTCCGAAGACAGGACGGTAACGGCGCTTGTGAGCCGGATCCGTTTGGTTGCGGCGGCGGCGGCCGCGCCGGCGGCCGGCGAACGCGTCGAAGAGCGCGTGCCGCTGAAAGGGATGCGCAAGGCGATCGCGAATGCGATGGTCAAGTCGGTGTACACGGCGCCGCACGTCACGATCATGGACGAAGTGGACGTCACCGCGCTCGTCGAGCTGCGCCAGAAGGCGAAGCCGCTCGCCGAGAAGAAGGGCGTCAAGCTGACGTACCTCCCGTTCATCGTCAAGGCGCTTGTCGCCGCCGTGAAGCAGTACCCGGCGCTCAACGCCTCGATCGACGACGAGAAGAGCGAAATTGTGTACAAAAAATATTATAACATCGGCATCGCCACCGATACCGACAACGGCTTGCTCGTGCCGGTCGTCGCCGACGCCGATCGCAAAAACGTATGGCAAATCGCCGGCGAAATCCGCGAGCTGGCGGCGCGCGGCCGCGAAGGCAAGCTGCAGTCGCACGAAATGAAGGGCGGCACGATTTCGATTACGAATATCGGCTCGGCCGGCGGCATGTTCTTCACCCCGGTCATCAACTATCCGGAAGTGGCCATTCTCGGCACCGGACGCATTTCGGAAAAGCCGGTCGTCAAAGACGGCCAAATCGTCATCGGCAACGTCATGGCGCTTTCGCTCAGCTTCGATCATCGTCTCATCGACGGAGCGACGGCCCAAAACGCGATGAACTACATCAAATCGCTGCTGGAAGATCCGCAGCTTATGGTCATGGAGGTGTAAGCGCATGGTAGTCGGAACGATTACGGTAGATGTCGACGTCCTGGTTATAGGTTCCGGCCCGGGCGGTTACGTGGCCGCCATCCGCGCGGCGCAGCTCGGCAAGTCGGTCGTCGTCGTCGACAAGGCGGAAATCGGCGGCGTCTGCCTGAACCGCGGCTGCATCCCGTCGAAAGCGTTGATCTCCGCCGCTCACCGGTACGAATCGGCGCTGCAAGGATCCGAATACGGGATCAACGTAGGCGACGTGAAGGTCGATTGGGCGAAAGTGCAGGAGTGGAAAAACGGCATCGTCAAAAAGCAAAACGGCGGCGTCAGCTCGCTGTTCAAAGGCAACAAAGTGCAATTCGTCTCCGGCGAAGCGTTCTTCGTGAACGAATCGGTCGTCAGCGTGGCGACGGAAAGCGATTCGACGCAGTACAAGTTCAACCACTGCATTATCGCGACGGGCTCCCGTCCGGTCGAGCTGAAAGCTTTCCCGTTCGGCAAACGCATTTTGTCGTCGACGGAAGCGCTCAGCCTGCCGGAAATTCCGAAAAGCATGATCGTCATCGGCGGCGGCTACATCGGCATCGAGCTCGGCCAAACGTACGCCAAGTTCGGCACCAAAGTGACGGTGCTCGAAGGCTCGGACACGATTTTGCCGGGCTTCGAAAAGGAGCTGTCCCGTTACGTCGGACGCAGCCTGAAAAAGTCGAACGTCGACGTCGTCACCGAAGCGCTCGCGAAAGAAGCGAAGCAAACCGATTCCGACGTGACGGTTACGTACACCGTCGGCGGGGAAGAGAAGCAGGTCACCGCCGAATACGTGCTCGTTACGGTCGGCCGCAGGCCGAACACCGACGAGCTGGGCTTGTCCGCGATCGGCGTTAAAACGAACGACCGCGGCTTGATCGAGGTCGACTCGCAAGGCCGCACGAGCGTGCCGGCGATTTTCGCCATCGGCGACGTCGTGCCGGGTCCGGCTCTCGCCCATAAAGCGTCGTACGAGGCGAAGGTCGCCGCCGAAGCGATCGCCGGACAGCCTAGCGCGGTCGATTACAAAGCGATTCCGGCCGTCGTCTTCTCGGAGCCGGAAATCGCCAGCGTCGGCCTCAGCGAGACGGAAGCGAAGGAGAAGGGCGTGAACGTCTTCTCCGGCCGGTTCAGCTACGGAGCGAACGGCCGCGCCCAGTCGATCGGGGCGAACGAAGGCTTCGTGAAGCTGGTCGGCGACAAAGATACGGGGCTGCTGATCGGGGCGCAAATCGTCGGCGCGGAAGCGTCCAATCTGATCGCCGAGCTCGGACTCGCGATCGAGATGGGAGCGACCGTGGAAGATATTTCGCTGACGATTCATGCGCACCCGACGCTTGGCGAGATCGTCATGGATGCGTCGGAAGGCGCTTTGGGCCATCCGATCCATATGGTCGTGAAATAATCGAAGCCGTTGTATGTTGTATGACGAAGGCGGGGCCGTTTCGGCTCCGTCTTTTTGTCATGCAACGCCGCTTTTCAGCGTCGGGCCGCTCGCTCGCTCGCTCCGGGAGGAGGACCTGGCGTTGTAACGAACCGGATAGCGCTTATTGTCGGGAATTTGTACGGATTGGGATTGGAACGAACTTCAGCATCGTTATTGGGGCGAAATCGGGCTGAAACGGCCGGTTTTGGCGGAAATAACGTTTCTGGAGTTCGTTGCGTTTTGTGGCGGCACTTTTGGGGGCAATAGGTTGTTTGGATTCGTTAGAAACCTGCAAGCCGCGGGACCGGCCCGAATATGGCGCCGCTTCGCGCGGTTCGCAAAATCGGCGCATGTCCCTTTCCGCCTGCCGCGTCCGGCGTATGATATAGCAGCATGTACGAAAGGAGAGCCCTTATGCCGATCAAGAGCGGAAAGCAGTACGTCGATCGTTTGGATCGATCCGGCGCGGAAATATGGCTGCGCGGCGAACGGATTGCCGGTCCGATTTCCGCTCACGCCGCGTTTCGCGGTCTCGTGGCGACCCAGGCGGAGCTGTACGACATGCAGGGCGAGGACGACTGGCGGCAGGCGATGACGTACGAGTCGCCGACTTCCGGCGAGCCGGTCGGGCTGTCTTTTTTGCGTCCGCGAACGATATGCGACCTGCGGCGGCGGAGAACGATGATGTCGCTGTGGGCCGGCCGTCATCACGGCTTTCTCGGCCGCTCGCCGGATTACATGAACACCGCCGTCATGGCTTTCGCCGCGGCGGCCCCGCTGCTGGAGGATCACAGCCCGGCGTTTGCCGACAATATGCGGCGGTACTACGAGCATTGCCGGGAAAACGATATTACGTTATCCCACGCCTTTATCGTTCCTCACTCCGCGCGGATGTCGTCGTTCATGAAAACGCTCGAGCAGCCGGACGCTCCTCATGTCGTGGAGCGGACGAAGGACGCGATCGTCGTCAGCGGCGCCTTTTTGCTCGCGACGCAGGCGGCGACGGCGGACGAACTATTGATTTTCCCGGCGCCTTTGCCGTCGCTGGCGGAACCGAATCCGCACGCGTTCGCCTTCGCCGTCCCGTGCGGCCTTCCGGGAATCCGGTTCGTCTGCCGGGAAAGCTTCGTCGGCGGCGATTCGCCGTTCGACTATCCGTTAAGCTCCAGGTTCGAGGAGATGGATGCGCTTGTCGTGTTCGACCGGGTCCACGTGCCGATCAACCGGGTGTTTTTGTACGGGGACGAAAGCTTGGCGTACCGGTTTATCGAAGAAAGCCATTTCCATACGCACGCGACCCACCAGGTGCTGTGCCGCAACGTCGCCAAGACGGAATTCATGCTCGGCGCGATCGAATCGATCGTCCGGATGCTCGGGCTCCGCACGTATACGCAGGCGATCGATAA
>NZ_JARBDC010000061.1:0-21023 GCF_036577625.1 Paenibacillus sp. GYB003
GGCGTCAGGCTGATGGTCGAGCTGGAGGGCGACTGCGCGATGTACATTCCGACGCAAACGTGGAGCCATAAAGCGATCAAGCTGTACCGTTGGGCCGGCTTCGAGCTGGAGCTGGACGAGCCGGAGCCGGGCGGCGTCATGAATCAGACGCGGCAGGCGCTGGCGCTGATCCGGCACTTGATCTGAGCGACCCTCGCGGGGCGGCGGGATGGGCCGGCTTGGGCGGGTGCGGCGCGCGGCCGCGGCCGCGGGGGAGCGCAGGAAGCGGGGGACCGGGGAGGGAGTAGCGCCATGCTTCCTAATAAAAATTTGCTCCCCTGTACTATCTTAGAAGACCGTCTATAGATGCCGAAATAGCAGCCGCGATGGACTGCTATTTTTTGTTTTAGACGGCTTTGACGTCAAGGCATTGGGGCGTGCGTAACAGCGACAGCTTTAACCCCCTGCATGGAGAGTATAGTTGCCTTTGCACTGCGAGCGCTATTCGCCGGCCAATTCGGCAATGCGCTTGCCCGCATCGCCCCGGAATACGCCGCCGTGATAGCAAACGACCGTTTCGATATCGTATTGGGTCAGTCTGCCGAGCGATTGCCTCGCCTGCGCGATATCGCACGCATATTCGGGCACCGGACCGTACAATTGGCCGTCCTTTACGACCATGGCGTCGGCGGCGATCAGCGTTTTGCTCGGCCGGTGGTATAAGCTGATATGCCCGGGCGTATGACCCGGCGTATCGATGACGACGATGCCCCCGCAATAAGGCAGCTCCTCGCCGTCCGACAACGTTCGGTTCACCTTGGCGCGTGGCGGGTTTTCGAGCGTATGACGGAACTTTTGCCGCCATTCGTCCGGCACTTCCGGGGGCAAAGCCGCCACCGCCATGGCGATCGCTTCCGGCGTTAATCTGACGGGCCGCTTTTCTCCTTGAATGTAAGGCTTCTCGACGGCTCCGGCGTACACTTCGATCGCGTGCGGAGAGCCGCTCAGCAAAGCGGGCAGCGAGCCGATGTGATCCAAATCCTGGTGAGTGACGACGATCCGGTTCAGCTTCTCGATCGATTGGCCGACCTCCGCGAACGCGTCGCTGAACTTGTCCGCTTGACCGGGATAGCCCGTATCGACAAGCAGCACGTTCTCCGAATCCCATAAAAGCGTCGGATAGATCGTCTCCGTTCGCCCCATCATAACAGCGGAAATCGGCAGTACGGCAATACCGTGGTTTAGCCGCATAAAAAAACCTCCTTATCGTTTGCGTAGAAAAGGCTCTGATCAGAAGCTTTTTCATAGCATAACAAAAAGGAGGAGTTATTGTAAAGTTATTAAAATAAAATCATAACATAAAATTTAATTTTTGTCAACATAAATTTAGGTCGATGTTAGCGATCATTGTGCATCGGGCTATTCGGCAATAGCAAGCGAGTCGATTATGAGAAGCAGCTTTATTAGGGTGTTATGGTAAATCGGAAAAAAGCGCAAAAAAGGTGCCCATGTCATAGGGAACGACTGGATAGTGTTCAAAAGAGCACTATGGGCGCGCGAGGGTTGTCGCAAACGCGGAGATAGTGCTCGAAAGCGCACTATCGGCGCCGATACGCTGCCGCGATCGCGGGGAACGGCGGAGATAGTGCTCAAAAGCGCACTATCCGCGCGCCGGACCGCCGACAACGCGGAGATAATGCACGAAAGCGCACTATCGGCGCCGATACGCCGCCGCGATCGCGGGGAACGGCGGAGATAGTGCTCAAAAGCGCACTATCCGCGCGCCGGACCGCCGACAACGCGGAGATAGCGCACGAAAGCGCACTATCGGCGCCGATACGCCGCCGCGATCGCGGGGAACGGCGGAGATAGTGCTCAAAAGCGCACTATCCGCGCGCCGGACCGCCGACAACGCGGAGATAGTGCACGAAAGCGCACTATCGGCGCTGATACGCTGCCGCGATCGCGGGGAACGGCAGAGATAGTGCTCAAAAGCGCACTATCCGCGTGCCGGACCGCCGACAATGCGGAGATAGTGCACGAAAGCGCACTATCCGCGCGCCGGACCGCCGACAACGCGGAGATAGCGCACGAAAGCGCACTATGGGCGCCGATACGCCGCCGCGGGCGCGGGGAAGACCCGCCCCCGCAAGTTCACATCATCGCCCGGTCCCACTCGTTCACTTCGCGGGTTATGGCGTCGCCGCCGTATTCGCGCCAGGCGCGGACGAACGCGTCGAACGACTCGACCGGCTCTTTGCCGTGCACGATTTTCAGAAACGTCTCCTTCTCGAGCTTGGCGAGCCGCGTCCACTCCGTCGCCATCGTCTTCGTATGGGGCCCGACGAATTCGTTCTTTTGCGAATGCGCGAGCTGCAGGTCGCCGACGATGCGCCCTTCCAAGTAGAGGCGGGAGGCGGTCGAGGCGAGCTTTTTCTCGTACGGCGTACGAACCAGGCCGCGGTACACCCGGCTTTCGATGCTTTCCCCGGCGACCGGCGGATTGCCCGGCGCGAGCAGCAAGTAGTTGGAAATCGTGCTCGTCGCTTGCGGAAAATCGTACACGACTTCCCCGTCCACGATTTTGTAATCGTAGCCTTCGCCGAAGCCGTGGGCGAAAGCGGAATCGGGGTCCTCGAGAAAATAGCCGTAAACCGCGTCCCAATAAGCGAACACGGCGTCCATCCGCTCGAAACCGCTGCGGAAAAAATAGCTCCCGTACGACGGCCTCGACCCGATTCGTCCGATGCGGCCGTCCGGTCCCGCCGGATAAGGGTACGGCTTGAACGCCGCCCCGGCCGCCGCCGCCGCCGACTCGCCGAGCGGCCATCCGCCCATCCAGCCGGGGCCGGAGACGACGCCGGCCTTGCCGTCCGCGGCGAGCGAAGCCGCCTTCTGCTCGTCGTGCGTGGCGAAGCCGGGGTCGATATAGCCTTTGCCGTACCAGTCGGCGAGCCGGGCGAGCGCCTGCCGGACCGACGGCTGCACGGAGCCGTAGGCGAGCGTCCCGTCCTTCATCCGGTTCCACTGGTACGGCTGGTCGCCATAGGCGCCGAATAAAAAGCTGGCGTCGCCCATCCAGCCGTTCAGCGAGTTTTTGCCGGCCAGCGCGAGCCCGATCGTGTCGCGTTTGCCGTTCCCGTCCGGATCGCCGTTCGTGAACGCGTCGAGCACCGCTTCCAGCTCGTCCAGCGTGGCGGGCGGACGCAGCTTCAGCCGATCGAGCCAATCGCGGCGGATCCATAAGACCGGGTCGCCGATTTTGCCGTCGGATATTTGCGGCAGCCCCCATCGTTTGCCCTGCAGCGTCACCGTTTTCCATACGTCCGGATGGCGCGCGTACGCTTCCTTGACGCGGGACGGAGCATACTGCGCAAACGCCTCCTCGACGCTCATGATCCGCCCCGAAGCGACGAGATCGCCGAGCAGCTCGGGAATGTCGTGATTGGTCAAAAAAAGCACGTCGGGCAGCTCCTCGCCGCCGGAAAGCGCCAGCCTGACCCGGGTCGCCAGCGCCTCGTTCCGGTCGGTCACGATCCATTTGTTCGACTGGATGATGCCGAGCTTCTCCTTCGCCCAACGGGTGATCGGATTATGCTCCGTCGTGTCGCCGTCCCGCAGCTTGTCGTAATCGCGCAGCGCCTTCGCCGTCGTTATGACGACGGGAGGGTCGAACTTGCCCGGGGGACGGTCCGTCCGCCCGTCCGCCTCCGGTCCGCCGGGCGCGCCGTCCGTTCGGCACAGCAGCGCCAGGACGCCGACGATCGCCAGCGCCGCGGCCCGTATCGTTTTAACCCGTGAAATCGTCGCCATCGTCTATCGCTCTTCCCGTTCCCGGCGCAGCGGCATCCGCAGCTCCAGCAGCGTGCCGTCACCGTCGGCGCCGGCCGCAAGCGTCATCGTCCCGCCCAGCCGAACGACCCGTTCCCGCATCGCGTTCAAGCCGAAGCCCGTGCCGCTGCCGTCGTAAGGAACCCCGTCGTTCCACAACGAAAAATGAAGCATCCCGCCCCGCTCCGCGAGCCGGAACCGGAACGCGCCGCTGCCGCCGTGGCGGATGCCGTTCGTAATGCCTTCCCGCAGCGCGTGCGAGACGACTTTGCGGCATTCGGCATCGGTGACGGGCGACGTCAGCTCGATCCGGCAATCGACGGCTACGTTCGCGATATGCTCCGCTTCCGCGACGAACGCCCGCAGCTCGCTCTCCAGATCGGCGGCGTCCCCCGGCCTTTTCAGCAGGCCGACCGCCTCGCGGATGTCGTCCAGACTTTTGCGCACGAGCTGCTGCGATTTTTCCAGCCGCAGCATGCCCTCCCGCTCGTTGCGGGCGAGCAGGAGCCGCGCCGCCTCGATCTGCATCAGCGTCGTCGTGAGCGTATGGCCGACCAAGTCGTGGATGTCGTCGGCGATCCGATCGCGCTCGTGGGCGACGGAAAGCTCCGCATCCGCCTTCGCGGCCAGCAAATCCGCCCGCAGCTGCGGCAGCTGCCGGCGCATCGCCTCCTGCAGCCGCTCCAGCTCGGCCCGCTCGCCGAGCCGCGCTTTGCGCCGGTCCGCGATGCGCTTCACCGCGCGGATCAGCTCTTCGTCGCGCACCGGCTTGACCAAATAATCGATCGCCTGCAGCTCGACCGCCCGCCTCGCGTATTCGAACTGGGTATGGCCGGTCAGCAAAATGCAGTCGATGCCGGGCGACAGCTCCCGCGCCCGCTCGATCAGCTCGAGTCCGGACATGCCCGGCATGCGGATGTCCGTCACGAGAATGTCGATGCCGCCGTCCTTCATCGCGTCCAAAGCTTGCGGGCCGGAATACGCCTGCAAGACGCGGGCGACGTCGTACCGCCGCCACGGAATCGTCTGCGCCATGCTTTCCGCCAAATGTTTATGATCGTCGACTATGAGCATCGAAAACAAAACGGATCTCACCTTTACGATGGCGGTTTGCGCCAGCGCAGCACGAAGCGGAGCCCTCCGGACGGAGAGGCGCCGACCGTGACGCCGGACTGTTCGCCGAATTGATAACGCAGCCGCTGACAAACGTTCCACAGGCCGATGCCGTCGCCGTCCGCTTCCGTTTCCTTCAGCCGTTCGGCGAGCGCGGCCCGCTCCGGCTCGGTCATGCCGACGCCGTCGTCCTCGACGGCGATCGAAACCCAGTCCGGCTCTTCCTCGCCGGCAATGCGGATGCCGCCCCCGTCCGGCTTCGGCTCCAAGCCGTGAACGATCGCGTTTTCCACGACGGGCTGAATCAGCAGCCGCGGAATGAGCAGACGTTCCATCGAAGCCGGTATGTCGATTTCGCAGCGGATGTTGCCGAGCTGGTAGTTCATGATGTCGATGTAGGACGAGACGAATTCGATTTCTTCGCGGATCGTCGTCGTCATCGAGACGTTGCGCGCCGTGTATTTGAAATAGTCGGCCAAGCTGTGCGCCATCGAAACGACCGGCGCGGGGCGGTTCAGCTTCGCCATGCTGACGATGAAGGCGAGACTGTTGTACAAAAAATGCGGGTTGATTTGCGATTGCAGCTGCTTCATGACCGCTTCCTTGGCGCGGATTTCCTCCAAATACACTTTCTCGACCAAATGCTGCATCCGGGCGGCCATTTCGTTGAACTGCCCGATCAGCGGGCGGAAATCGCGGTTCGACGTTCCTTCGATACGCACGGAAAATTCGCCCCGTTTCAGTCTCGACACGCTTTCCGACAGCCTTCTCACCGGCATCTGCACGTGAAAGTACAAAATGGCCGCCGCGGCCGCCCCGAGCAGCAGCAGCAGCGTTACGGTCGCATAAAACAAATAGCGGCTTTTGGTCATCGGCGCCAAAATGTCCTCGAGCGGCACATAGTCGACAAGCGTCCAGCCGAGCTTCGGCGAAGGGAGAACATAAACGAGCACTTGCTTGTCGTCGAGACGGAAAATATCGCGGCGCTTCGCCTCCCGATTCGCCGAAAGGCCGGCCGCGGCGACGATGCGGCGGGCCGCTTCCGCGTCGGATGTGCCGTTCAGCACGAAGCGGTCCGGCGCCTTGTACAGGAACGGGTCGTTGTTGCCGTTCGATTTGAACCGGTCGAGCAGGGCGACGACGTTGTCTTCCATCAGATCGACTTCCACGATGACCGAAGCGGAGCGGAAATCGGCGAGTCCCGCGTAAGGAGCGGCGAAATGCCGGGTAAACGCCCTTTTGCCGATGCCGTTGATCATGACGTTCCGAAACGTCCAGTCGGGATCCAGGTTGCGCTGCAAGTAGGTTTCGTCGTAAACGACCGAGGAATGGGAAGAAGCGGCTCGCCCGGAGGCGGGGAAGTACAGATTGATGCGGCTCATCCAGTCGGTGGACAAGCTGAACAGTCCGAGCTTGGACTCGGCGGCCTCCATGAGCACCGCGTAGTCGTAACGGTCGGCGGCGGCGCTTTTCCCGGCCAGTTCGGCGAAGTCGGGATCGTTCAAAATAATGTTCGCGTATTTGGACACTTGGTCCAGCGTCCCCTCGATTTCGTCGAGGAAACGGTCCAGCCGGTCCTCGTTCGCCATGTTGATCTGCTTTTCGACGACGGCGACGCTTTGCCGGTTCGCGTACATGTACAGCGCGATGACGGGAACCATCAGCAGCGCGATCGTCAGCAGCGTCTTGGAAATGAGATTCATAGTTCCTCCGACCGTAATGCGGACGGTCGTCCGGGAGTTTTTCCCTTACCGTTTCAGTGTATCATACCGCGATCCCGGGAAAAACGCCTTTATCCGGGACGCGGAAGCGGCGACCGCCTTCAAGCGCCGGCGGCGACGAAGAACCGGTCGGACGGCGGTTCGGCTTCGTCAAAATTCTAGGGAGCGCGCTTCGACAGCAGCTCCTTCAATCGGGCGACGGCCGCCTGCCTGTCGTTCGTGCCGAGCTTGTTGTACATGACGCTGACGTAGTTGCGGACGGTCCCTTCGCTCATGAATGCGGAAGCGGCGATCTGTTTGTTCGTCAGCCCCTCGATCATCAGCAGAGCGATTTTCCGTTCGCGCTCGGTCAAGGTCAGGCCGCGGCTGCGCAGCTCGAACGCGTCGAACGCGTCGGCGTCGTAGGGGCAAGCCAGGGTCGACAGCCTTGCGGCCAATTTGGCGGCGATCGGGGCCGGAAGCATGACGTGTCCGCCCATCGCTTCGCGCACATGCCGCACGATGCGGTCTCCGGGCATATCTTTCAGCAAAAAACCGTCGGCGCCCCCCGCCATCGCATCGACGATCCACCGGTCCTCGGCGAACGACGTCAGCATGAGCACGACCGTTTGCGGAAAGTCGCGTTTAATCCGCTTCATCCCTTCGATGCCGTCCATCACCGGCATTTTGATATCCATCAATACAAGGTCCGGGCGGACCGCTTTCGCGACTTCCCAAGCTTCCAGCCCGTTGCCGGCCGTTCCGACCACTTCGAGATCGTTCTCGAGACCCAGTATCGTCTGCAGGCCGTCCCTGAGCAGCGTCTGGTCGTCGGCAATCAATATTCGAATCATCCGTTCACGAACCCTCTTTTGCTCCGTATAGAAAAGCTTTACCAACAGATTACCACACCCGGCGGGCGAATAGGACAAAATGACCAGATCCTGCGATAGGAAGTGACAAAAACGATGACATCGCGTCACTGGCGGGATGACGCGCGCCGCGGCTACGATAGACGGGTGGGCGACGCAGGTCGCCCGTACGAGATCAGATACGGAAGGAGCAGGAATCATGATGGCGGGGAAACTGGTGGCATACAGGCGGACGGTTGCGGTTGTGCTGGCGGCGCTGCTGCTGCTTATGCAGTGGACGGTCGCGGCGCCTCGCGCGATCGGCGACGCGTCCGGCAGTCTGATCGTATACGACGACGCGCTGTCGGCCGAGTTCGTGAATTACAGCTGGGCGGATATGGAGCTGGCCGTGACCGACACGGTTTATTCGGGGAACCGCGCGATCCGGCTCGATCCGGACGGCGGCAAAGCGCTTTATTTTTACAAGGACCGGATCATGAACGCCGACGAATACGGGACGTTCCGCTTTTGGATTCACGGCGGCGCGACCGGCGGCCAGCGGCTGAAGCTCGTATTTTCGCTCGGCGGACAAAGCTTGGCCGAAACGGAGCTCGGCGATGCGCTGCCGGGCGGCGTGCCCGCCGGGAAATGGGCGGAAGTGCGTCTTCGCTTGGCCGATCTCGGCGTTCGCGGGCTCGTCGACGGCATTTGGCTGTGGGGCGAGGACGAGCAGGAGCCGGTTTATTTGGACGACATCGCCTTCGTCGCCGGAGGCGGAGGCCATCCCGGCGGAGAACCGCAGCCGCAGCCGCAAACGGTCGTCGGGCTCGTTTACGGCGAAGCGCCGATAACGCTCCGGGCCGGCGGCAGCCGGACGATCGAGCTGGCGGCGCGTCTTTCCGACGGCACGACAAGCCCGGCGAGGGAGAAGGCGGCGTGGTCGTCCGACGACGAAGCCGTCGCCGCGGTATCGGGCGGCGTCGCGGTCGGGCTGAAGCCGGGAACGGCGACGATCCGCGCCGGCTATGCCGGCTTCGAAGCGCGGATGACGGTCCGGGTCGTCGAAGCGGCGCCGACCGGACCGATCGAGCCGGTTGACGGCATTTACGTGTTCGACGATGCGCTGAACGGTCAATTTACCGACTACAGCTGGGCGTCGCGCAGCCTGGAGGAAGCCGACATCGTGCATACGGGAAGCCGTTCGGTCCGGTTCGAGCCGGATCGCGACGACGGCTTGTATTTGTACAGCGACCGTCCCATCACGGTCAAAGACTACGAGAAGCTGCGGCTGTGGGTCAACGGCGGAAGCGGCGGCGGCCAGCAGGTGAAGCTCGTGTTCATGGCCGGCGGCCAGCCCGCGAAGGAGATGAGGCTCGGCGACCTGATCCCCGGCGGCATCCCCGCGAACGGCTGGGCGAAGCTCGAGCTGATGCTGGCCGATCTGGAATTGCCGAACGGCTTGTTCGACGGTCTTCTTCTCGCCGGCGCCGGCGTCGGCGATCAGCAGGCGGTTTACGTGGACGACATCGCGCTCGTTCGCAAGTACGTCGCGCCGCCGGCGATCGTGGAAGTGCGAATGGACGTTCCGCAGCTCGTGCTGCTGAAGGACGAAACGAAGCGGCTGACCGCCGAGTCGATGCTCGATAACGGCGTCACGAACGACGTTACGGGCGAGGCGGCGTGGCAGTCCGACCGGCCGGACGTCGTCCGTGTCGATCGCGGCGCGCTGACCGCCGTCGCGAACGGAATCGCCAAAATTACCGCTTCCTTCCGAACGTACACGGCGACCGCGTACGTTCAAGTGGCGGAAGTCGCCCCGGAGACGGTATATGCCGACGAGCTCGCGGACGGCTTCCGCAATCAAAGCTGGCACGACAAAGATTTGGCGAATACGGAGCAAGCCCGCTCCGGCGTGCGGTCGATCAAGTTCGAGCCGGACGGCTGGGACGGCGTATGGCTCGTCTCCGACCGCAAGCGCAGCGTCGCCGACTACTACGGCATCGAGCTGTGGCTGCACGGCGGAACGGCCGGCGGGCAAAAGCTGACGCTGCACGCGTACAACGGCGGCAGCTCGATGGGTGCGGTCGATTTGAGCCGGTATGCGCCCGGCAGTTCGCTTCCGGCGGGACAATGGTCGCATATCGTCGTCAATTTCGCGGATATGGGACTTCGCAACGAGCCGTTCGACGGCTTGATCGTGCAGGCGGCGACGGAGGACGATCAGGCGGCGGTTTATATCGACGATATCGCGTTTTTGCGCAATCTGAACCCGGGACTGCCGGAGCCGGAGCTTCCCGCCGTTCAAGTGAAGATCGACGCGCAGGCGGATCGCCGGCCGATCAATCCGGACATTTACGGCATCAATTATGACGATATGCATCCGACCGAGTCGCAGCTGGCGTTCCCGGTGCAGCGCTGGGGCGGCAACAACACGACGCGCTACAACTGGGAGCTGGACGTCGCGAACCGGGCGTCCGACTGGTACTTCATCAACTATCCGTATGAAAACGACCGCCCCGAGCAGCTTCCGCACGGCTCGATGTCCGACCGGTTCATCGATATGGTGCACGGGAAAAACGGCAAGGTGCTGCTGACGGTGCCGACGATCGGCTGGACGCCGAAATCGCGCGAAGTGACGTACGGCTTTTCGCAAAAAAAATACGGCCCGCAGCAAAGCGGGGCGCGGGAGCTGCCGGACGCGGGCAACGGCGTGTTCCCCGGCGGCGAGCTCGTTACGGGCAACGACCCGCTCGATACGTCCAAGCGGATCGGACCGGATTTCGTCACCCGCTGGATCGATCATATCGGGGCGCGTACGGGCAACCGCGTCAACTTTTACGCGCTCGACAACGAGCCGGAAATATGGCACGTGACGCACCGCGACGTCCATCCGCAGGCGCCGACCTACGACGAAATTTGGGGCTTCACCGAGACGTACGGCGCGGCGATCAAGGCGAAGGATCCGGACGCGAACATTTTCGGGCCGACCTCCTGGGGATGGTGCGCCTACTTCTACTCGTCCGCGGACAATTGCGCCGACGGCCCGGACCGCCAGGCGCACGAAGGCAAGCCGTTCCTGGAATGGTATTTGCAGAAGGTGCGGCAGTACGAGCAGGCAACCGGCGTCAGGCTTGTCGATTATCTCGACATTCATTACTACCCGCAGGAAAACGGGGTGCCGACGGACGACGAAGGGCCGGCTACGGCGAAACGGCGGTTCCAGGCGCTCAAAGCGCTGTACGACCCGAACTTCATCGACCGGTCGTGGATTCAAGAGCCGATCCGGCTCATTCCGCGGATGAAGGAAATGATCGAACGTCATGCTCCCGGCACGAAGCTGGCGATTACGGAGTACAACTTCGGCAACGGGGACGGCATCACCGCCGGACTGGCGCAGGCGGAGGCGCTCGCCCTATTCGGGCGAGAGGGCGTCGATCTGGCGACGCGGTTCGGCACGCTGCCGGCGGGAACGCCGCTCGAGGACGCGTTCAAGCTGTATTTGAACTACGACGGCAAAGGCGGCCGGATCGAAGGCGACAGCGTCCGGGCGACAAGCACGATCGCCGACGCGGTCGGGGCGTATGCGATCGTTTCGCCGCAAGGAAAAACGTTCGTGCTGCTGTTCAACAAAGATACCGTTTCGCGCGTCGCCGAAGTCGACGGTTCTTTCGCGGAGGGCGTCCAAGGCGAGCTGTACCGGTTCGACGCGAGACAGCGGCTGGCGTTCGACGGACATGTGCAAACGGCGAACGGCGGATTCGCCGTCAAGCTGCCCGCGCGTTCCGCCGCATTGATCGCGGTACCGCAATGATACGCGCGCGAAAGAGAGGAGTGATCGTTCCATGCCGATCGACAAAGCGGTCGCCGGCCTCGGCTTTATAGCCGCGGTCGGCGGTGCGACGCGCATGCTGATGACGCCGTTCTCGCTCCTATGGGGAGCGAACGGCTCGCCGGAGCTGTGGGCGGGACTGCTCGCCTGCTGGCTGATGGCCGTCGGAACGCTCGGGCTGTTTCTCGTTCAGGCGTCCCGGACGGGGGTGCTCGGCTTCGCGTCGTCGCTGGCGATCGCCGCCTCGAACATGATTACGGGCTGTCTCGTCTGGTCGACGATGCTCGGCGCCGAGCCGACCGGATACGAGCTCGTTCGGACGGTGAACGACGCCTTGATGCTGCTCGGCCTGCTCGTCTTCGGCATCGTGACGTGGCGGGCGCGCGTCCTGCCGCGTTGGGCGGCCGTATTGACGGTCGTTTGGCCGGTGGTCGGCTTCTTTCCGTTTCTCGGCGATTACATGGCGCTGCTGTGGGGTCTCGCCTACGTAGGCCTCGGCGTTCCGGCATGGCTGGGGAACGGGAGAGCGGCGGCGTAAACCGGCGGAAATCGCGCATGCACAAAGTCGTACTCATTCGGCACGGCCAAAGCGTATGGAACGTGGAAAACCGGTTCACCGGCTGGACCGACGTCGATTTGTCCGAACGCGGCCTGGTGGAAGCAAGGCGGGCCGGGGCGATCCTGAAGGCGAACGGCTATACGTTCGACGCCGCCTACACGTCGATGCTGAAGCGGGCGATTCGGACGATGTGGATCGTGCTGCACGAGATGGATTTGGCGTGGATTCCCGAATTCAAGTCGTGGATGCTGAACGAAAGGCATTACGGCGCTCTGCAAGGATTGAACAAAGCGGAGACGGCCGCCAAGTACGGCGAAGAGCAGGTCCGGCTGTGGAGACGGTCCGTCCGGATCAGGCCGCCGGCGCTGGACGAAAGCGACGAGCGCTACGCGGGAAACGATCCGAGGTACGGGCAACTGCGCAAAAGCGACATCCCGCTCGCGGAAAGCCTGGAGGATACGGAAAAACGGGCGGTCGCCTATTGGCGCGAGACGATCGCGCCGGCGATCGGAAGCGGACGGAAGGTGCTGGTCGCCGCGCACGGCAACACGCTCCGGGCGCTGGTCAAATATTTGGACCGCATTCCGGGGGACGGCATCGCCAGCCTGGACATTCCGACCGACGTGCCGCTCGTATACGAATTGGACGACGAGCTGAACGCGGTGCGGCATTATTATTTGGACGCGGAATAAACAGTCCTGCCGTGGTGCGGAGGAGGAGGCCCGGGCAAAGGCGCGGCCGGGACCGTCCGTTCGCGATCGGGCGGCGACCTTTCGAAAGCGGGATCGCGGCGGCGTTTTCGGAACATTATGTCAAAAAATTGCTTCTTTTGGTCATGGCCGGCGCCGCGGAAAGTTTCTATAATAGGGGAGCGGGATGCGGGCGAAAGCCGGCGGCGCATAAGTCGGCTCTTTTTTTGCATCTGGTTGAAACGTTTCAACAACGAAAAATGAAAGCGTTTTAACGAGAAGCTTTGCGAAGAGCTCCTATTCGACAAGGAGGTCATCCTTATGAAACGCGCAGCAGTGACAAGTTTAACCGTAATTTCGATTTCGGCCCTGCTCGCCGGATGCGGCGGCGGAAACGGAAGCGGCAGCGGCGGGGGCGGCGGGAAGGACGCAGGCCCGTCGCCCGGAACGCAGGCGAAAAGCAAAGAGCCTGTGGAGCTCGTCTTTTACTCGCCGCAATCGCCCCGCACCGTGGAACAGTTCATGAAGGAGCGCGGCAACGACACCCAGGCCAAATTCCCGAATTACAAAATTACGTTCATCCCGTACGCCAAAGGGACGGAAACGGCCGACCTGATCGCCTCCGGCCAACCGATCGACATCATTATGTCGACGACGTCCACGATTAACGAAATCGTCGATTTCGGGCTTCAATACGACATTTCCGGTCTGATCCAAAAAAACAAGTACGATTTGGGGCGGCTCGAGCCTTCCGTCGTTCAGTTCATGCGGGATTTTTCCGGCGGGGGCATGTACGGGCTGCCGGTGAGCACCGACATTTTCACGCTGTTTTACAACAAAAATTTGTTCGATAAGTTCGGCGTTCCTTATCCGAAGGAAGGATCGACGTGGGACGACATTTACGATTTGGCCAAAAAAATGACCCGGACCGACGGCGGGACGCAATATTACGGATTGACGATGTCCGTCAGCCATATGCTGAACAACAATCAGCTGTCGGCGCCGAGCTACGATCCGAAGACGAACAAGGTCATGATCGAAGACGACAAGTATAAAACGGTCGTCGATCAATTTTCGCGATTTTTCCGGCTGGCCGGGGACGACAAGGCGAAAGAGACGATGTCGAAATGGCAGGATTATTTCCGCAAAGACCAAACCGCGGCCATGATGGCTTGGTACGGCGTGGGACTGCTGGATACGCCGGTCCAGTTCGAGTGGGACGTCGTTTCGATGCCGTATTTCAAAGAATCGCCGAATGTCGCTCCCCAGTACGTCCCTTCGTACATGGAGATCGCCTCGATCAGCAAGCATAAGGACGAGGCGTTCGAAGTATTGGCTTACTTGACGTCGGACGAGTATCAGTTGAAACGATCGAAGGAAGGCGTCCAGACGGTGCTGAACAATCCCGACATCCGGAAGGCGTTCGCGCAAAACCAGGAAAGCTACAAAGGAAAAAACCTGAAGCCGTACGCGCCCGAGAAGGCCGCGGCGATTACGCCGAAAGACAAGTACAGCGGCATTGCCGGCGGCAAAGCGTATTCGGCGTTTCAAAAAATCGTGTCCGGGCAAAGCGACGCCAATTCGGCGCTGCGGGAAGCGGCGGAAGCGGCGAAGCAGGAAATCGAGACGGCGAAGTCCAAAACGAAGTAAGCTAGGCGAGAAAAAGAAAAGGAGGCCGCCGGCCCGTGCCGGTCGACCTCCTCTTCGTGTTGGCCGCATCGAACGGACGTTACGCTTCCGCTTGGGCGACGGTTCCTTCGTCCGCCCGCACCCGCGACCGGGCCAACGAGCGCGACCGCGACAGGCCGAGCGACACTATCGCCGCCGCGGCCGCTACGGTTACGCCGGCCGCTCCGATCCAGGTGATGGCCGACAGCGAGACGCTTTCGACGACGACGCCTCCGATGCCGGCGCCGGCGGCCATCGCCAGCTGGAGGACGGACGTGTTCAAGCTGAGCATAATGCCCGACGCTTCCGGCGCGAGGGTGATCAGATGGTACTGCTGCGTCGGACCGGACGACCATGCCGCGAACGACCACAGCATGAGCAGCGGGAAGACGAGCGCGGCGGAGTGGGCGGAAAGCGACAGCAGGACGAGAGCGGCCGCATGAAGCAGCATGCCGCCGACCAGCGTGCGGGCCACGCCCCATTTGTCGGTGCCGAACCCTCCGAGCTTGGAGCCGATCAGGCTGGCGATGCCGAAAGCGAACAGGCCGGCGCTCACCCATTGCTCGTTCATGCCGGTGACGGTGAGCAAATACGGCGAAATGTACGTATAGGCGATCGCGTAGCCGGAAATCCAGAAGAAGGTGACCGACAGGGCGATGGCGACCCGCGGCTGCTTCAAAATGGCGAGCTGGCGGCGCAGCGGCGTCGGCTCCTCGCCGTCCGTCCGCGGAATGGCGAACGCGACGATCGCGATGGCGGCGAGGCCGAGCACGCCGATGCCCCCGAAAATCGTTTTCCAATCGTAAACGGCGGCGACGACCCGGCCGATCGGCACGCCGACGATGAGCGCGGTGCTGAAGCCCATGACGAGCGTCGCGATGGCGCTCCCTTGACGCTCGGGCGGAGCCAGCTTGGAGGCGACGGTCAGCGCCGTGACGACGAAGACGCCGGTGCTGAGGGCGAGAATGATCCGGGAGCCGACGAGCGAGGCGAAGCCGGGAACGAGAACGGCGATCGCGTTTCCGACGACGAAGACGCCGAGCGAGTAAAGCAGCAGCTTGCGCCGCTCGAGCCGGGCCGTAACGGCCATCAGGATCGGGGTACCGAAAGCGTACGCGAGCGAGAAGACGGTAATGAGCTGTCCGGCGGCGGACACCGTCACGCCGATATCGGCCGCCACTTTATCCAAAATGCCGGCGATAATAAATTCGGACGTTCCGACCAAAAAGCTGATGACCGCAAGCATATAAATTTTCCAACGGTTTGACACGGGATGTTCTCTCCTTTTTCCTATCCGATTTGGTTTAATATTTCTAAAAATATAGAAATATAGACGACGAAAAACGGGGCCCGATCGGGTCGAACGAAGCGCTTCGAACGATCGAACAGCGGATTGCCTTCCGGAACCGAACGATGCCCGGCAACGGCGAGCGACGGACGCGCTTACTGCAGCAAATACGGCGCGTATTTCTTCGCCATCTCCCGGTTTACGCTGTAATAAATATACGTGCCGTCCTTGCGCAAATGGAGCAGGCCGCAGTCGGTCAGCTGCTTCAAATGGTGGGACAGCGTCGAACCGGCCACGGATTCCAGCTTGCCCATAATATCGGAGCAGCACAAATTTTTTTCCTCGGTGAGCAGCAGCGCGATTTTCAGCCGGGTAGGCTCCCCGAGCGCTTTGTATACTTTGACCGCTTGCCGGACTTCCGCGTTGTCTTCGACCATTTCGATCCCCGCCTTTTCGTGCAGCTATTTCTATGGATGTTGAAATATACAGTAGCACAACTTTTCGCGAATGTAAACCGGAACTTTCGCATTGTTTTCGGCGACGGGCAAAAAGCAAACGGGAAGGGGCCGCCGTCCCGCGGCGAACGCCTCCCCGAGCCTGCGCCGGTGCGGATCCATAACGCGCCGGAACTACTCCAAAATGAACCCTTTAAAATCAGCCGCCGCCGACTCGCCCGTCCGCACGTCCAGCCGGTACAGGCCGAAATCGAGCGGGCCGAGATTCGTTTCCGCTCCGGTGAGCGGCCTGATATCGCCGTTTACCTTGACGTAAGCGGCGGGGTCCGAACCCGTCCTGTACGCTTTCAGGACGAGCTCTTTTTCGGAGCGGACGAACACGTAAGCGGACATCAAATTGCCGTCGTCCGCGTTCGCTTTCGGGCGATCGACGAACACTTTGAACCGGTCCGCCGGCCGGTCCGGCATCGTCAGCCAATCTTCGGGAACGCAATCGAACACCTTTTGGCTCGAAAAATCGATTTTCGTATACCCGTCCGCCACGATCGTCCGCGGGCACAGACGGGAAAACAAAAACTCGGCTTCCGCCTTGTGGCCGACGTCCCCGAAATGCAGCTTGTCGGAGATGATGCTTTGCAGGCTGTGCGAGGAATGCTGCATGAACGACTCGGTAAACCGGTTCAAGTCGATCAAGGCCAGCCCGTACTGCTCGGCCAGCTCGCGCTTCGCCTCGTTCGCGACCGATTCGATATGCTCGCTCGTCCGCATCGGATACGTATCGGCGTACTGCGTCAGCACCCCCGGCTCCACGACCGCCTGCGTCGTAAGCAGAAACGGCTGGATGCCTTTGGACAAGCACCAATGTACGATCCGCTCGATCGAACGTTTGAAGCCGTGCCGGTACGCCTTCTCGTTCTCGAAGCCGAGCCGGTCGTTGATGCCGAAGCCGATGCCGATCATTTTGACGTCGGCGTAAGGGGACGTCTGGCCGAACACTTGCTCCAGCATCGTCTCGGCCCATTTGGCCGTTTGGCCGCTGAAGCCCGCATTGTAAATGCGCAGTACGGAGTTTCCGGCCGCTTCGCGAAGCAGCCGCTCCAGCACGAACGGGAACGCGTTCCGCGAAACGTTGTCGGTTCCCGGTACATTGCGCACCCAATCGGTCGTATTCGCGCCGTCGAACGTGCTGTCGCCGAAAAAGGCGATCGGGAATTTGCCTCCCGCCAGCCATTCCGTCCAGGCGTCGTTAAACGTGTACAAAGGTTGGCGGACGGGAACGCCGTCCTGTCCGAAAGCTTGTTCCTTTTCCAAAATGAGGGCACCTCCGATATGCTCGTTCCAAGCATCATCGTACACGAGATCGGCGCCGAATACTACAGATGCGCGGAAAATGTTCGGCGCGCCGCGGAGCGAGCGCATTGCCGGGACTCGGCTCCGTTCTGGGGATCGGCGCTTGTACGGTTAGCGGTTGTCGACTTTTTCCGGGTACAAATCGTGGTTCATCAGCCGGTGCTCCGCCATCTGTTCGTATTTCGTGCCGGGGCGGCCCCAGTTGCAGTACGGATCGATCGAAATGCCGCCCCTCGGCGTGAATTTCCCCCAAACCTCGATATACCGCGGCTCCATCAAGGCGATCAGATCGTTCATAATGATGTTCACGCAGTCTTCGTGAAAGTCGCCGTGGTTGCGGAAGCTGAACAAATACAGCTTCAGCGATTTGCTTTCGACCATGCGGCGGTCGGGAATGTACGAGATGTACAGCGTCGCGAAATCCGGCTGTCCGGTCATCGGGCACAGGCTCGTAAATTCGGGGCAGTTGAATTTGACGAAATAGTCGCGCCCCGGGTGCTTGTTGTCGAATGCTTCCAAAATGTCGGGGGCATACTGAAACCGGTATTCGGTTCCTTGATTGCCCAGCAGCGTAATGCCGCCGAGCTCGTCTCCCGTTCTTCCCGCCATGACGGTTCCTCCTTCGTTTTTAAAGCGTTCGCTCTACGGTCAGACGCCCTTTTTGTTGCCCCATACCCACGTATGCAGCTGCGGCAGCACGTGAACCCGCTTCAGCCGGGGGTGCGGCATGACGCGGTCGAGGAGCCGGCGGTACCGGTCCAGCAAGTAAGGCAGCAGCCGCTCGGGATCGGTTTCCCGGATATTGTCGTTTCCGGCTTGCACGTAAAACGGGACGCCCGGATACCGTTCGTGAACGTCGATCGCATACTGCAAATCGTCGTCGTCGAACACGACGACCTTCAAGCTGAACGAACGTCGCAGCTCCGTCAGCCTAGCGACGATGGCGTCCAGAGCCGGCCAGTCCGTCGTCATGCGGGAGCTTGGCGGCTTCGGGGACAGCGTCAGCTCGTCGATCCGCGCGAACCAATCCTGCCATTTGCTGCCCTGCGTCTCCAGCGCGACTTGAACGCCGCAGTCATGGAGCAGCCCGATCAGCTCGTCGAGCTGGGGCAGCAGAGCCGGATTGCCGCCGGAAACGGTGACGTGCGCGAACGCATCGCCGCCCAGCCGGACGAGCTCGTCGTAAATGTCGCGGGCCGTCAACAGGCGGATGTCCGCCTTGCCGCTGCCGTCCCAGGTGAACGCCGAATCGCACCAGGCGCAGCTGTAGTCGCATCCGGCGGTGCGGACGAACATCGTTTTCCGGCCGATGACCATCCCTTCTCCTTGGACGGTCGGGCCGAATATTTCGATAACCGGGATGCGGCGTCCTTCTTTTTTGTCTGCTGCGTCAATCATGGGCTTCGCCTGCTTTCGGACGGTATACGCAGTAGCTGGTCGGCGTTTCGCGCAAATACACCTGGAGGCAGCGCGGGCGGTTTTCCGTTCCGTCCAAATAACGCTGGACGATGTCGCATATGGTGCGCGCGACGACCTCGGTCGTCGGAAACCGGTCGGGCCGCTCGTCGTCGAAGCTTTCCCGATCGTCGTTCAGCACCGAATGGTCGAACCTTTCGTGAATGAGCCGCTTCAACACGGAAAAGTTCACGAGGAAGCCGGCGGAGTCCAGCGTATCCCCGGCAACGGTAATATTGGCGAAATACGTATGGCCGTGCAGCTTCCGGCAACGGCCCGCCTCTTCGGCGGGAACGTAGTGCGCGGCGGCGAACTGCAAATCTTTATTCAATTCGTATGCGTACGTATGCGGAATCGTCGGATAAATTTGCTGCATCATGGGCGGCGTTCCTCCTTCGCGGACTGTGCCAAGTAGTCGTCGAGCCCTTTGCGCCGCAGCTTGCACGCCGGGCATTCGCCGCAGCCGTCGGCTACGATGCCGTTATAGCACGTGAGCGTCCGCTGCCGGACGTAGTCGAAGGCGCCCAGCCGGTCCGCCAGCTCCCATGTTTGCGCTTTGTTCAGCCACATGAGCGGCGTGTCGATGACGAACGGATAATCCATGGCCAGGTTGAGCGTAACGCCGAGCGATTTGACAAAGACGTCCCGGCAGTCCGGGTAGCCGCTGAAATCGGTCTCGCATACGCCGGTGACGATATGCCTTGCCCCAAGCTGCTTCGCGACGACGGCGGCGAACGTCAGGAATAGCATATTGCGGCCGTCGACGAACGTCGTCGGCAGCTCGCCCTCGCGCTGCTCGATGGCGATATCGGCCCGGGTGAGCGCGTTCGGCGCCAGCTGCCCGAGCAGCGACATGTCGAGCACGCGGTGCGGAACGCGCAGCTCCTTCGCGATCGACGCGGCGACCTCGACCTCGAGCTTGTGCCGCTGGCCGTAATCGAACGTGACGGCCGTCACTTCCTCGAATCGTTCCAATGCCCAGAACAGGCATGTCGTGCTGTCCTGTCCGCCGCTGAACACGACGACGGCTTTTTCCCGTTTCATCCTCGCATCTCTCCCTCTGATCGAAATCGAGAAGTACGAGATCCATGAACCGTTTCCCTTCGCTGTTCAAAACAATCGGCGCGAGAGCGGCTGGTGCCGCTTTCGCGCCGAACGCAAAACTTGCGATCGCCCGTACGGGTATCGCATGTCTTAGTTTTTTATAGAGGGAGTTCGCGAACCTCTCCCGGGCGCGACGGCATCGCAGGCGATGCGGCCGGTTGTCCCGGATTTCTTCTTCGGTTTTCTCACGTACTATACCACAGAAGCGGCGGGTTGTGAAGCGAACGGCGGCTGGAACCGGCAGGCAATCGCAGGGAGGCGGGGGGAGCCGAAGAGGCTCTATTTGTATAGGCGTCGGCGGTTCGGTCCACCTGTGCTTTTCTTTTTGCTTTATTTTTCCCTTATCTTTCGCTGTCGGGTGCTGCCTGGCCCGGTACTGCTTAGTTCGGTGCTGCTTAGCCCGGTACTGCCTAGTCCGGTGCTGCTTAGTCCGGTACTGCCCAGTTGGGTGCTGCCTGGCCCGGTGCGGCTCGGTCCGGTGCTGCCCAGTTGGGTGCTGCCCAGTTGGGTGCTGCCCAGTTGGGTGCTGCCCAGTTGGGTGCTGCCCAGTTGGGTGCTGCCTAGTCCGGTGCTGCTTAGTCCGGTGCTGCCCAGTTCGGTGCTGCTTAGCCCGGAACTGCCTAGTCCGGTGCTGCCTAGATCGGTGCTGCCCAGTTAGGTACTGCTTAGTCCGGTGCAGTCTAGTTCGGTGCTGCTTAGTCCAGAGTGCTGCCTAGTTCGGTGCTGCTTAGTCCGGTGCTGCCCAGTTCGGTGCTGCCCAGTTCGGTGCTGCTTAGTCCGGTGCTGCCCAGTTCGGTGCTGCTTAGTCCGGTGCTGCCCAGTTCGGTGCTGCCCAGTTCGGTGCTGCCCAGTTCGGTGCTGCCCAGTTCGGTGCTGCCCAGTTAGGTACTGCCTAGTCCGGCACTGCCCAGTTTCTGCACTGCTCTATCCGCTCTATCTGCTCTGTCCTTCCTCTGTCCGCCCTGCCCGAACTGGAATTTCTCCCTCTAATTTGGTTTGGAATACAGGTGTCGGTCCCTTTAAACGGAAAAGCTCCACTAGCGTTGCATCAAAGCTAACAAAACAAGGGCAAGCAAAAAGAATGTGATATTGTCGACATTATTTTTCACCGTACAACTTGAAAAAGGCTGTCTACTCTTACGAGCAGGAATC
>NZ_JARBDC010000062.1:0-33824 GCF_036577625.1 Paenibacillus sp. GYB003
TGAAAGGGCTGAAAAGTTTGCTTTCTCGTTATCTGGAACTTTGTTAACCTTTTGGAAACGCCTAGTGCGGACCCGCATGCTAGGTGTTGTGAGAGGACGGGGGTTAGCCGCCCCCTCCTACTCGATTCATTCCGTTTCGCCGGCGGACGCGCGTATACGGTTCGGGACATCGATGTACGCCATGCCCCATTTTATCCCGGGCATCGATTTAGTACGATGAAATCAATCACGGGAAGGGGGAGATCGGATGTTGAGACCTGCCGATAATCCGATGGACGTCGTGGCGGCGATGTACCGCTTCGACCAAATGGCGAAGCACCGCGTTCCGGCGCCGGAGCATGTTACGGAGGAAACGGTCCGGACGTACCGCGAGCTCGGCTACGTGGCGATCGATAACGTGCTGAACGGGGAAGAAGTCGCGGCGGCGCTGCGCGATATCGACGACGTCATCCAGGGGCGCATCGTCGGACCGAAAATCCAATGCGTTCGCGGCAAAAGCGAGCTGAAGGACGGGGGCGAATTCGCCTCGGCCCGGGAGCGCGAGCTGTGCGTGCGAAAGCTGCACAAATTTATCGACTACTGCCCGGCGCTCCATCATATTTGTTACCATCCGAAAATATGGGGCGTGCTGGAAATGGTGTTCGGCGAAACGCCGCGCTTTTGCGAAGACCAGGCGCTGCTGAAGCCGCCGTCCGCCGATGCGGGCATCGAAAAGCCGTGGCACCAGGATATGGCGTACGGCAATTTCTCGTACACGAAAATGGTCGCCGGCGTCTGGGTCGCGCTCGACGAAGCCGCTTTGGACAACGGCTGCATGCACGTCATCCCCGGCTCGCATCGAAACGGCCCGGTGCCGCACTACGCGGTGCGGGATTGGCAGCTGTGCGATACGGCCGTCGACGTGGCGAAGGACGAGGTCGTGCCGTTGAAGCCCGGAGGGCTGCTCGTCTTTTCCGGGCTGCTCCATCACGGGACGCCGCCGAATTTGTCGGATAAACGGAGAAGGGCGCTGCAGTTTCATTATGCGCCGGAGTCGGCCGTCAAAATGACGCCGGACGCCTATAAACTCGCGTTCACGAACGAAATGACGAAGGCGGAATGTTAAAGCGGGTTCGAGGTCGTTCGCGGTCGGCGGGGCGGGGAGACGATAACGATGAATCATCCGTTGGAAACGGTTACGTTCCATAGCGGGAACTCGTACGGCAAACGCATATGCGCGCCCGGCTGGCATTGGGATCACCGGACGCCGTTTCGCGATTACGACCTGTTCTATGTCGCCTCGGGCCGGGGCGCCATGACGCTCGGCGGCGAGACGTTCGAGCTGCAAAAGCGGTGCTGCGTCGTCATGCGGCCGGGCGATATGCCGAAGGCGTCGCAGGATCCGAAAAACAGGCTGACGGTGCTGTTTTTGCACTTTCGGCTGTCGGGCGCGGACGAAGCGGCGGGACCGTTTCCGTTTCCCCGATATACGCTGATCGGCGAATCGTTTCAAGCGGAAACGATGCTGAACCAGATGATGGAGCTGCTCGCGTTTCCCGTACCGCTGCAGCAGCTCGAATTCGACTGCATGATGAAGCGGTTTTTCGCCAATTTGTACCGGGTGCATTTGGCCCCGGACCAACCCGGCGGCGCTTCGGTTCGGCAAATGCAAAAAGCGCGGCGGCTGATGGCGGCGATCCGCGAACGAGGCGGAATCGGGCTCGATCTGCATGCGCTCGCCCGGGAGATGAGCATGTCGCCGCAATATATGAGCCGTCTGTTCAAGGCGAGCACGGGAGAGACGCTCAAGTCGTTTATCGCGCGGACGAAAATGCAAAGGGCCGGGGAGCTGCTCGTCCAGTCCCGCATGAGGATATCCGAGCTGGCCGAACGAATGGGCTACAGCGACGTATATGCGTTCAGCAAAAGCTTCAAGAACGTGTTTGGCGTAGCGCCGTCGCAATATTTGGCGGGCGTCCGCCTACCCGCCCCGTCGCCGCCTCCGGATCCGCGCTGACGGACGGCGTCGTCCGGGTCGCCGCTCAAGCCGCTTCCGCGCCGTACCGAAGCACGGGGCCGGTTTACCGCCCTTTCGGCAGCACCGGCCCGCTTACGCCGTCTTCGATGATGGAGCGGACGCCGCCGGGAGGGACGTCCCCGGAATCCGGAGCCCCTTCTCCGCCGCGAACGGCGATCAAGGAAGGCTGCGCCCGGTAGGTGTCTTTGGACACCCGTTCTTTGCCCGCGACGACGCCGTTTTCTTTGCGAATGCGGTACGTTTCGACCACGTAGCCGGGCTTGCCCTGCTGTACGACGGCCTGTTCGCCGGCCGCCAGCGCCGGGTTGCGCACGTATTTGACCGGAGGCTCGATCGTTTGCAGCACGATCGATTCGATCTCGTACGTCACCGATTCCGGCATCGTGCCGAACAGCTTGACGGCGACGCGGGCTCCGTCCGATTCGGTGCGAATAAGCAGGTAATGCCCGGTGTTGTTCGTGAAGGCGAAATTGATATACCCGGACGCGAACGTGGCGTCCTGACCGAGCGGCACGTAGCTGACCGGCAGCGAATGGTTGCGCCGTTCGTCGACTTGCAGGCCGGCGCGAAGGACGGCGTTGTACAGCGTCGTCGACACCTGGCAGATGCCGCCGCCGATGCCCTGCACGAGCTTGCCGTTGTAAATGACCGGCGCTTCGCGGAAGCCGAATCTCCGCTCCGTTTCGCGGATAACCGCCGCATAATCGAAACGCTGTCCCGGGGCGAGCAGCATGTCGTGAATCATGCCGGCCGTCGCCTGAATGTTATGGATGCGGCCGGGCGAGCTGCCGGGGAAGGCGGTCGAAAACTCCGCGATTTTCCGTTCCACGCCTTGCGCCTTCAGCCGTTCCGCCGTCACCTCGGGCACGAGCTCCCGCAGCGGAACCTGCACGGCCGGGGGCTGAAGCGGCGCATCGGGGGCTGTATCCGCGTTTTGGCGGAAAACCGCCTGCAGCTGAGCGTGACCGGCGGCGACCACTCGCTCGGCCAGCGCCTTCGCGTCGATCGCCATAGCCCGCTGCTCGGGCCTGTATTCGACGCGGTCGTCCTTCGTCACGACCCGCTCGGCGTTTCGGGTCGGAGGATTCAGCCGGTCCGGCCATTCGGCCGCCAGCGTTTTGCCCAAAGCTTCCTCGGACAGCCGCAGCTCGAGCGGGATGACGGCGCCGCGCATGTGCAGCCGCCGTTTCGCCTTGGACAGGCGGCTCCCGTCGAACCAATAACCGAGCAGCTCGGACAACCGCTCCTCGTCGGCGGTCAAGCCGAGCGCGCTCCACGATAGCGGCTTTTCCGCCGGCGGTTCCCCGGGCAGCTCCAGCCGGATCGCCGAGCCGTACAGCCGCGCGAGCCTGGCTTGCCACTCCAGCCGCAGCTCGCTTTCCGTCAGCCCTCCGATATTCCAATCGCCCAGCCGGACGCCGGACGGGATCGTACGCAGCCCGGAATACCACCAAAACAAGCCCCACAACGCAACCATCCCGGCGACGGCGACCGCCAACAGCCGGTTTGCCAGCCCACGGTTCATCGGAACGTTCCCCCATCTCCTGCCGAGTACAAGCGGCGATCGTTTGAACTCCTGTTTGCGTAAAACCTTCGGAAGTATGTCGAAGAGACGTCGGACAGCCTCCTCCTCTTCACTATATGCGGCGAATCGTCCCGGATTGCCATTAAACAAAAACCGTGCGAATTTGCGTTTCCCCCGGTCGTTTGTCGAAACTTTCACCCGAAAGATTATGGGGAAATGCAAAGTTTTATAGAGGATTTTCGCGCCCGGTGTCGAACTTCTATATGCTAACGAAAAATAAGCTGCTCACCTACGGACCGCTGGCAGCGCTCAGCTGTTCTTTTTTGTCGAGCGAACCTGCCCGGGCTCGCGCCTGCGTAACTTCGGAACTGTCTTAAGCGCAATTTTCAGTCAGGATGTGATCTCGTGATCGAAATGCAGGATGTATGGAAAACGTATCCCGACGGAACCCATGCATTGAAAGGCATTAACGTCAAAATCGACGCCCACGAATTTGTTTATGTGGTAGGCCCTTCCGGCGCCGGGAAATCCACATTTATGAAGCTGATATATCGCGAGGAGCGGCCGACCAAAGGCCATATTTTCGTAAACGGATTCAATCTGGAGAAGCTGAAGCAGCGCAAAATTCCGTACGTGCGCCGCAACATCGGCGTCGTCTTCCAGGACTTCAAGCTGCTGCCCAAGCTGACGGTGTACGAAAACGTCGCCTATGCGATGGAAGTGATCGAAGCCCCGAAGAAGCTGATCAAGAAACGGACGATGGAGGTGCTCGAGCTCGTCCGGTTGAAGGACAAGGCGACCTCCCTGCCGGGCCAAATGTCCGGCGGCGAGCAGCAGCGCGTCGCCATCGCCCGTGCCATCGTCAACAATCCCGCCGTCATTATCGCCGACGAACCGACCGGCAACCTCGATCCGGATACGTCCTGGGGCATCATGAAGCTGCTCGAGGAGATCAATTTTCGCGGCGCCACCATCGTCATGGCCACCCATAACAAGGAGATCGTCAATACGATCCGCAAGCGGGTCATCGCGATCGAGAAAGGCAATATCGCCCGCGACCAGCTGAGAGGAGAATACGGCTATGAGGATTAGCACCTTCGCTCGGCATTTGCGGGAAGGCGCCAAAAACGTCGCCCGCAACGGGTGGATGACGTTCGCCTCGATTAGCGCGATCTCCATTTCCTTGTTCGTTTTGGGCATTTTTCTTATGCTGGCCCTGAACGTCAATCGGCTCGCCGACCAGTTCGAAAGCCAGATCGAAATACGCGTCTATTTGGACGTCAAAGTGAACGAGCAGCAAAGGACCGCCGTTCAGAACGATATCGCCGCCATTCCCGACGTCAGAAAAGTGACGTTCGTTTCGAAAGAAGAAGGACTTACCATTTTGCGCGAAAAGATGGGGGACGAGGGCAAAGATTTGCTCGACGGCTTCGAAGGGGACAACAACCCGCTGAACGACTCGTTTACGGTCGAAGTGACCGATCCGCGGCTCGTCGGCCAGGTCGCCGAGCAGATCAAGGCGATCGACGCCCGCAACAACCCGCCCCTTTTATATAAAATCAATTACGGCAAAGGCACCGTCGAAACGTTGTTCAAAATTACCGACATCGTCCGCAATATCGGGCTCGTCTTCGTCTTGCTGCTGGCATTTACGGCGATGTTTCTCATATCGAACACGATCAAAATCACGATCGTCGCCCGCAGGCGCGAAATCGGCATCATGAAGCTCGTCGGGGCTACGAACGGATTTATCCGTTGGCCGTTTTTCATCGAAGGGGCGCTTCTCGGCCTGATCGGCTCGGCCATTCCGGTGGCGGTTCTGCTGTGGGGATATGCGGAGTTTTTGAAATATACGAAGCTCCCGCTCAGCCTGATGCTGATCCAGCTTATTCCTTTGCGCGAGCTCGTTCTGATCGTGCCGGTGCTGTTGCTCGGAATCGGCATCATGATCGGCATCTGGGGAAGCTTGTTGTCCGTCCGCAAGTTTTTGAAAGTGTAAGACGATAGGGTCAAGGAGGAGTACCGCGTTGAATGCGATTCGTAAATCGGCGATCGTCACATGCGGACTGGCTTTGCTGCTTATGTCCGCGCCAAAACTTGGGAATGCTATGACCAATGCCGAAATCGAAAAACGGCTCAGTCAAATTCAAAAAATCGAGGCCGACAACGCCAGAGAGCAGCAAAAAATCGAGAAGGAAAAGAAGGAGATCGCCGCCTTGAAAAAGCAGGAGGCGAACAATCTCGAAGATATCAAAAAACAGATCGAGGAGCAGGGCAAAAAGCTGAACGAAATCCAGCAGCAAATTTTGAACTCGAAGGAAACGGTGATGAAAACGAACGCGGAGCTGCAGGAAGCGGAGCAGCGCGTCGAGTCCCGGGACCAGCTGCTGAAGTCCAGAGTGCGGCTCATGTACACGAACGGCTTCGTTTCCTATATGGAGGTGCTGTTCGAGTCGACGAGCTTCAGCGACTTTTTGGACCGTTACCATGCGCTGCGGGCGATCGTAAGTCAGGATAAAGAGATTTTGCAGGCGAACAAACGCGACAAAGAAGCGGTCGCGCAAAAGAAAGTCCAGGTCGAGGCGGAGCTGGCGTTCGTCCAGTCGCAGTACGCCGAAAAAGAAAAAGCGCAAAACGAGATGATGCAAAAGGAGAGAGAAAAAGAAGCCGCACTGGCCCAGCTCGCGAAGCAGGAGGAGCAGTACGAGCATATCAGCGAGGAGCAGGAGGAATACGCCAGGAAGCTCGCCGAGGAAAAGTCGAAGCTGTGGGCCGAGAAACGGAAAAACGACACCAAAAACAAACCGGCCGTCGTCTACAGCGGCGGAGCGCTCAGCTGGCCGCTGCCCGGTCGTTCGACCATTTCCTCCGGCTTCGTACACCGGATCAATCCGGTTACGAAAAAAAGCGAAAACCATAAGGGCATCGACATTCCGGCGCCGGCCGGCACGGAAATTCACGCGGCCGCGCCGGGCACGGTCATTATCGCCCAATGGATGAACGGATACGGCAACACGATCGTCATCGACCACGGCGGCGGGCTGCAAACGTGGTACGGCCATGCGAAAAGCTTGGCCGTCGAGGAAGGCGCCCAGGTGAAGACGGGCGACGTCGTCTCGTATGTCGGCTCGACCGGACAGTCGACCGGAAACCATCTTCATTTCGAAGTGCGCAAAAACAGCGTCCCGGTCGATCCGATGCCGTACGTAACAGGAAAATAATTACTATTTTTTCCGGCCGCTTCATACAATACAATAGTTAGACAAGCCAGCGAAGGCGGTGAAACAAGACCGATGTTTTGGAAAGGGCGCAATTTGTATATTTTGCTCGCCTTCATTCTGCTTGCGATGTTTGCAAGCAGCGTGCTGACGCTGACGATCGTCGGACCTTTCTCGTTCGCCGAGCAAGGGAGCGGCGTATCCGGGAGCAAGCCGGGGGCGAGCGGCTTTACGCAGCAGGAGCTGAAGAAGCTGTCGACGACGTACGAGCTGATCCAGAGCCAATATTTGCACGAGGTGGACCGGACGAAATTGATCGACGGCGCGATCAGCGGCATGCTCGGCTCCTTGAACGATCCGTATACGACGTATATGGACCAGAAGGAAGCGGAGCAGTTCAACGACATGCTGAACTCGTCGTTCCAAGGAATCGGGGCGGAAGTGTCGCTCGAGGAAGGCCGGGTGAAGGTCGTTTCGCCGATCAAAGGATCGCCGGCGGAGCGGGCGGGCATTCGGACGAACGATATCATTTTGTCCGTTAACGGCGAGAAGCTGGACGGGCTGTCATTAACCGAAGCGGTGATGAAAATCCGCGGAGCGAAAGGCTCCCAGGCGAAGCTGCAGGTGATGCGCGGCGGCGCGGAACCGATCGAGATCGTCGTCGTGCGCGACGACATTCCGATCGAAACGGTGCATTCCGAAATGCTGGACGGCGGCGTCGGCAAAATCGAAGTGCGGGAATTCGTGCAGAACACCGCCAAGGCGTTCAAGGAGCAGCTGAAGGCGCTCGAGGATCAGGGGATGAAAGGGCTCGTGATCGACGTTCGGGGCGATCCGGGCGGGATGCTGCAGGCGGTCGTCGAAATGCTGGAACATTTCGTGCCGAGCGGCAAGCCGATCGTTCAGGTCGAAGACCGGACCGGCAAGCGCGAGCAAACCGTATCGAAAGGCTCGAGCAAGCCGTATCCGATCGTCGTGCTCATCAACAACGGCAGCGCGAGCGCCTCGGAAATTATGGCCGGCGCGCTGAAGGAGGCGGCCGGCGCCAAGCTGGTCGGCGAGAAGACGTACGGCAAAGGAACGGTGCAGGTGACGTACCAGCAGGAGCTGGGAGACGGCAGCAACATCAAGATGACGGTCATGAAATGGCTGACGCCGAACGGCAACTGGATACACCAGAAAGGGATCGAGCCGGACATCGCCGTCGAACAGCCGGCCTACTTCAAGGCGTCGCCGATGTCCAAAAAAACGACGCTGAAGGCGGATTCGCTCGGCGACGACGTGAAAAATTTGCAGCTGATGCTCGAGGGGCTCGGCTTGTCGCCGGGGCGGACGGACGGTTACTTCAACGACAAAACGGCGCAGGCGGTCAAGACGTTCCAAAGCCGGAACGGGCTGCCCGTTACCGGCGAAGTCGATACGAAGACGGCTCAATCGATCGAGGACGCGATCACGAAGCAAATTCGCGACCCGAAAAACGATTTGCAGCTGAAAACCGCCGTCGATACGGTGAAAAAAGCGATCCAATAAGAAGCCAGGCGGACGCCCGGTTGCGGAATCGGCTGGAAAATCGGCAGGCGCGGCAGGAATACGCCCGCGCGGCGTCGAACGAATAGGGAAGGTCTGATGCATAGTCAGCCTCCCCTTTTTGCATTTCGGGGAGTTTTTTTAAAGGATTAAAGGAGCGGGTTCGATGGAAGTCGCGGCGCAATTGGCGCACAAGGCGTTGGCGGCGTTGCTGCAGCTTGCGGCTCAGCCGTTTTATTATATCGGGATATTGTTCGTCCTGCTGCAGTACCGCAGACAAATCGTGCTGGAACGGCAGCTGTTTTCGACAAGGCTGCATTCGATGCTGGACACGGCCTGGAAGACGGTGCTTTGGGGAATCGCGGCCGGTATGGCGGCGTCGCTGGCAATGGCGTTCGTAGGCGCTACCGTGCCGTTCGGCGTCGTCATCTGGCTTTGGGTGCTGTCGGCATTGCTGGCGGTCGTCCGGATCCGGTTCGTTTGCTTGGCGTATGCGGTCGGGCTGCTCGGGGTTCTTCAAGCGATCGTTCGCGCTGTTCCGTCTTTGACCGAGCTGGAGCCGGTCGGACGAGCGATCGCGCCGCTCGAGCAGATGCCCGTGTCTTCGATGATTGCGCTCGTCGGGCTGCTCCATTTGCTCGAATCGTTTTTCGTTTACAAGCAAGGAGCCGATATGGCGATGCCCGTTTTCGTGGAGGGCAAGCGCGGCAAGGCGATCGGCGGCTACCAGCTGCAGCAGTTTTGGCCGGTGCCGCTTTTGCTGCTCGTGCCGACCGGGGGCGGGGCGGCGGGAGCGGCGCTGCCGTGGACTCCGCTGCTCGGAGGAGACATTTGGTCGGCGGGGTGGACGTTCGCGGCGCTGCCGGTCATGCTCGGCTTCGCCGATTTGACGACGACCCTGCTGCCCGCCGCCAAGGCGAAACGCAGCGCGAGCCGGCTTGCCGCTTACTCGATTGCCGTATTGGCGCTGGCGGCGCTCGTCGAATGGCGGCCGGGATTCGCGCTCGCCGCTTCGGCCGCCGTCGTCGTCCTGCACGAGGCGCTCGCGTTTTGGAGCAAACGGGAGGAAACCTCGCTTCCGCCCTACTATGTGCACGGCGAGCAAGGACTTAAAATATTGGGCGTGCTTCCGGACAGCCCGGCCAAAGAAATGGGGCTGCTCCCCGGGGAAATCATTCATAAGGCGAACGGCGTCCGCATACGGACGAAGGAACAGCTCCATGAGGCTCTGAGCGCGAACGGAGCGTTCTGCAAGCTCGAAGTGATCAATACGGACGGGCACAGCAAGTTCGTGCAGCGGGCGCTGTTCGCGGGGGAACACCACCTGCTCGGCGTCCTGCTGGCTCCCGACGAGAAGGCGATGTACGTGCTGGAGCAGCGTAACGTTCACTGGTTTACGGCGGCCCGGCGGCGCAAGCAGACGGTTCCCGCCGGCGGCGAGTCGGGGCGGACGGTATCGTCGTGAACGCGAAACAAAAAACTTCCGGATCGCGGGTCGGCGGTCCGGAAGTTTTTATTACTTGTTCAGCATATGGAACACTTGCTCCACGTCTTTATCCCCGCGGCCGGACAAATTGACGATGAGGATTTGCTCCTTCGTCATGGCCGGCGCGAGCTTTTTCGCGTACGCCACCGCGTGGGCGCTTTCCAGGGCGGGAATAATGCCTTCCGTGCGGGAAAGCTCCTGGAACGCCTCGAGCACTTCCTCGTTCGTTACCGTTACGTATTCCGCTCGACCCGTCGTCTTCAAGTAGCTGTGCTCGGGGCCGATGCCCGGATAATCGAGGCCGGCGGCGATCGAATACGTCGGCTTCGGATTGCCCTCCTCATCGAGCAGCACCAAACATTTGAACCCGTGGAGGAGGCCCGGCACGCCTTGCGTCAAAGTCGGCGCCTGGTCCGGCTCCACGCCGATCAGACGGACGGATGGCTCGTCCAAATAATGGGCGAAAGCGCCGATGGCGTTGCTGCCTCCTCCGACGCAGGCCAAAACCGCGTCCGGAAGCCGGCCTTCCTTCTCCAAAATTTGCCGCTTCGATTCTTCGCTGACGATCGATTGGAAATGTTTCACCATCGTCGGAAACGGGTGCGGTCCTACGGCCGAGCCCAGCAAATAAAACGTGTGCTTGTAGTTTTGGACCAAATCGTTCAGCGCCTCGTCGACCGCGTCTTTCAGACGGCCTTGGCCTTTCGCGACCGGCACGACCTTGGCCCCGAGCAGCTCCATCCGGAATACGTTGAGCGCCTGGCGGCGCGTATCTTCCGCGCCCATGTAAATGATGCACTCCATGTCGAACATGGCGCAGGCGGTCGCCGTCGCGACGCCGTGCTGGCCGGCACCGGTCTCGGCGATGATCCGTTTCGCCCCCATCCGTTTCGCGAGCAATATTTGACCGATCACGTTATTGATTTTGTGGGCGCCGGTATGATTGAGGTCTTCGCGCTTCAAATAAATTTTGGCCCCGCCCCAGCGGGACGTCAGCTGCCTGGCGTAAGTGAGCGGGTTTTCGCGGCCGACATATTCGCGCAAATAGTAACGGAATTCCTCGTTGAAGTCCGCGTCGTCCTTATATTTGTAAAATTGCTCGCCCAAGTAGTCCAGTACTTCCTGCAGGTCGGGCGGCACGAAGCTGCCTCCGAATTCGCCGAAATACCCTTGCAGCGATTGTTCGCTCATCTCGTTCTACCTCCATAGCCGTTGTCATGAAGCTGCCGCTTCACTGCTTGGTTTCATCATACAACGATTCGCAGGCGGGCGCTACCGAGAAATGCTCGTGCGAAGGGCGGTTTAAAGGAACCGGGGAACGGAATAGGCAAGCGACATGCGGCTATTTCGGCCATACGCTACTGAGGCGGCTCGCCGCGCAGCACGACGATTTCGACGCGGCGGTTTTTTTGCCGGTTCGCTTCCGAATCGTTGGGCGCGACCGGCTTCGTATCGGCGTACGCCGAGGAAATGAACGTCGCCGGCTCGAGCTTGGCGCTATTCACGAAATAGCGGATGACGGAAACGGAGCGCGCTTGCGACAGCCCCCAGTTGTCTTGGTACAGCGAGCCGGTCGCCAGCGGCAAGTCGTCCGTATGCCCTTCGATGCCGACTTTGGCGTTCAGCTTCGGGAACAGGCTGGCCAGCTTTTCCAGGACGGGATAGGCGCCAGGCTTCAGATCGGCTTTGCCGAGGTCGAACAGAAACAGGTCGTTCAACGTAATCGCGATGCCCCGCGACGTATCTTTGGCGGAAACCTGGCCTTCCAAGCGCTGCTCCGCGATATATTCGCGGACGACCTTGAGCAGGTTTTGCAGCTCTTCTTCTTTTTGGTTCCTGGCTTCGCGCTCGGCGTCGTTTTCCGCCGACTGCCGCTCCCGAACGGCCGGGTCCGGGCTTTCCCGGGGAATCGCTTCGCCCATAATGCCGGCGCCTTTCGGAACGATCGACGGACCGTCGGCGAACTGGAGTTGCAGCGCCTGGGCCAGCGACTCGTACTTGGCGACGTCGACTTTGCTCATCGCGTACATGATGACGAAGAAGATCATCAGCAGCGTAATAAGATCGGCGTACGTAATCAGCCAGCGCTCGCTCGATTGATGGGAAACGTCCTTCGCTTTACGTCTTCTCGCCATCGTCGTCCGCGTCCTTTCCGCCATCCGCGCGAGCCTCGACCTGCAGAAACGATTTCAGCTTTTTCTCGATCAGCTTCGGATTTTCCCCGGCCTGCAGCGACAGGATGCCTTCGAGGATCATGTCCATCTCGGCGATCAGCTCTTCGCCGCGGGCTTTGATTTTGCTGGCGATGGGCAAATAGACGATGTTGGCGCTGGCGACGCCGTACAGCGTGGCCGTAAACGCGACGGCGATCGCCCCCGCGAGCGATTCCGGATCGGAGATGTTGCTGAGCACGTGAATGAGCCCCATGACGGTGCCGATAATGCCCATCGTCGGGGCGTAGCCTCCGGCCGATTCGAACAGCTTGGCGTAGCCGGCGTATATTTTTTCTTTCGCTTCGATTTCGACCTCCAGCATGCTGCGGAGCAGCTCGGGGTCGGTGCCGTCGACGACCATTTGCAAGCCGTCCCTCAAAAACGGATTCGGATGCTGCTGAACGCGTTCTTCGAGCGCCAGCACCCCTTCGCGGCGGGCGACGACCGCCATGTCGACCAATTCCGCGATGCAGCCGTTCGGGTCCGCCTTCGATTCCCGGAACGCGAGACCGAGCGCTTTCGGAATTTGCTTCAATTGCGACTTCGGAAAGCTGACGATGACCGCCCCGAACGTTCCCCCGAATACGATGATGGCCGCCGTATAGACGAGCAGCCCGCTAATGTGCCCGTCGTCGAGCAGAAAACCGCCGACAAGCGCAGCAAGGCCGAGCGCGATGCCAAGCAGCGTCGTTATATCCATTGCAGCGAACCCACACCCTTTGTTTGAAAATTTGCAACATTTCGGGAAACGCGGTATAATGATGAGAACAAACATTCGGTAATCTCCGCATGTCCTACCTTAATATCGGTCTGAGTCCGACGAACCAATAGAGACGAAAGACCCAAGAAGAGGTTAAATATGAGCGATATCGTGCTTCAGAACAAACCGTTTCAGCTTGTATCCGATTTTCAGCCGCAAGGCGACCAGCCGAGGGCGATCGAGGAGCTGTACCAGGGCGTAATGGAAGGCAAGCGGTATCAGACGCTGCTCGGCGCGACCGGCACCGGGAAGACGTTCACCGCCGCCCAACTGATCGCGAAGTTGAACCGGCCGACCCTCGTCATCGCCCACAACAAGACGCTCGCCGCCCAGCTGTGCAGCGAGTTCCAGGAATTTTTCCCGAACAACGCCGTATCGTATTTCGTCAGTTACTACGATTACTACCAGCCCGAAGCATACATTCCGTCCAGCGATACGTACATCGAGAAAGATTCCAGCATCAACGAAGAAATCGACAAGCTTCGTCACTCCGCCACGAGCTCGCTGTTCGAGCGGAGAGACGTCATTGTCGTCGCCAGCGTATCGTGCATTTACGGTCTCGGTTCCCCGATGGAGTACCGCAACCTCGTGCTGTCGCTGCGTACCGGGATGGAGCGTCCGCGCAACGAAATTTTGCACAAGCTGGTGGACATCCAGTACCAGCGCAACGATCTGAACTTCGTGCGCGGCACGTTCCGCGTGCGCGGCGACGTCGTCGAAATTTTCCCGGCTTCCCGGGGCGAGCAGGCGATTCGCGTCGAGCTGTTCGGCGACGAAATCGAGCGCATAACGGAAATCGACGTGCTGACCGGGGAAATTCTCGGCGAACGCGACCACGTGGCGATTTTCCCGGCGTCGCACTTCGTGACGCACGAAGATACGATGAAGCGGGCGCTCGTCGACATCGAGCGGGAGCTGGAGGAGAGGCTTGCCGAGCTGCGCGCCGCGGGCAAGCTGCTGGAAGCGCAGCGGCTCGAGCAGCGCACCCGGTACGACCTGGAAATGATGCACGAGATGGGCTTCTGTTCCGGCATCGAAAACTATTCGGGACCGCTGACGTTCCGCGAGCGCGGAGCGACCCCATATACGCTGTTCGACTACTTCCCGGACGACATGCTCGTCATCGTCGACGAATCGCACCAGACGCTTCCGCAAATCCGCGCCATGTACAACGGCGACCGGGCGCGGAAGGAAGTGCTCGTCGAGCACGGCTTCCGTCTGCCGTCGGCGCTCGACAACCGGCCGCTCCGGTTCGAGGAGTTCGAGCAGAAGGTGAAACAGGCGATCTTCATCTCGGCGACGCCGGGACCGTACGAGATCGAGCATTGTCCGAAGATGGTCGAGCAAATCATCCGGCCGACCGGTCTCGTCGACCCGATTATCGAGGTGCGACCGACAAAAGGGCAGATCGACGATCTGGTCGGGGAAATCAACGAACGGCTGGCGAAAGACGAGCGCGTGCTCGTCACGACGCTGACGAAGAAGATGGCCGAAGATTTGACCGACTATTTGAAGGAGCTCGGCATCAAGGTGCGCTATTTGCACTCGGACGTGAAGACGTTCGAGCGGATGCAAATTTTGCGCGACTTGCGGCTCGGAACGTTCCACGTCCTCGTCGGCATCAACCTGCTGCGCGAAGGGCTCGACTTGCCCGAAGTATCGCTCGTCGCCATTCTGGACGCCGACAAGGAAGGGTTTCTGCGCGCGGAACGGTCGCTTATCCAGACGATCGGCCGGGCGGCGCGGAACGCGAACGGCCGCGTCATCATGTACGGCGACAAGCGGACCGAATCGATGGACCGGGCCATCTCCGAAACGGAGCGCCGCCGGGCGATACAGCTCGCATTCAACGAGAAGCACGGCATAACGCCCCAAACGGTGCAGAAGCGGGTTCGCGACGTCATCGAGGCGACGAAGGTCGCGGAGCAGAAGGCCGATTATTTGGCAGGGGTCAAAGCCGAGAAGATGTCGAAGAAAGATCGCGCATCGCTGATCGAACGGCTCGAGGCGGAGATGAAGGAAGCGGCGAAGAGCTTGCAGTTCGAGCGGGCCGCCGAGCTTCGCGACGCGATTTTGGAACTGAAGGCGGAATGACGAAAACGCCGGCCGCTTGACGATGCTCGACAAGCGGTCTGCTTTCGCGCGCACAGCGCGCATGATATGATGGGAGCATAGCTTTCGGGATCGAAAACGACGAAAGCGGTGCGATACAGGAACGTACGCTTCACCCGGAAAGGATGGTCTAAAGTGGCTCAAGACCGTATTGTCATTAAAGGAGCGCGAGCTCATAATCTGAAAAATATCGATGTGACGATTCCGCGCGACAAGTTCGTCGTCTTGACCGGTTTAAGCGGCTCGGGCAAATCGTCCCTCGCCTTCGATACGATATACGCGGAAGGCCAGCGCCGGTACGTCGAATCGCTGTCCGCGTACGCCAGACAATTTCTCGGCCAGATGGACAAGCCCGACGTCGACTCGATCGAGGGCCTGTCTCCGGCGATTTCGATCGACCAGAAGACGACGAGCCGCAACCCGCGTTCCACGGTCGGCACGGTTACGGAAATATACGATTACCTTCGGCTCATGTTCGCCCGGATCGGCCGTCCGCATTGTCCCGACCACGGCATCGAGATCACGTCGCAGACGGTCGAGCAGATGGTCGACCGGATTATGGAGTATCCCGAGCGGACGCGGCTGCAAATCCTCGCGCCGATCGTCTCGGGACGCAAGGGCGAGCATGCGAAGCTGCTGGCCGACGTGCAGAAGCAGGGCTTCGTCCGGGTGCGCATCAACGGCGAAATTCGCGACCTGTCGGAAAAAATCGAGCTGGAGAAAAACAAGAAGCATTCGATCGAGGTCGTTGTCGACCGAATCGTCGTCAAGGACGACATTCACGCCCGGCTCGCCGATTCGCTGGAAACGGCGCTGAAGCTGGCCGACGGGCGCATTATCGTCGACGTGATGGACAAGGAGGAGCTGCTGTTCAACCAGAAGCTCGCCTGTCCGGAATGCGGCTTCAGCATCGAAGAGCTGGCGCCGCGCATGTTTTCGTTCAACAGCCCGTTCGGCGCTTGCCCGGATTGCGACGGCTTGGGCGCGAAAATGATCGTCGATCCGGAGCTGCTCGTGCCGAATCAGTCGCTGACGATCGAGGACGGCGCGTTCGAAGCGTGGGCGGGGAGCACGTCCAATTACTACCCGCAATTTTTGGCCGCCGTCTGCGAGCATTACGGCATTCCGACGAACGTGCCGGTATCCGAGCTGAGCGCCGAGCATATGAAAAAGATTTTGTACGGCACCGGCGGCGAGAAGATCAAGTTCCGCTACGAGAACGATTTCGGCTTTACGAAGGAAGCGCTCGTCCCGTTCGAAGGGATCGTGCGCAACCTGGAGCGCCGCTACCGGGAAACGGGCTCGGACGGCATTCGGGAGCATATCGAGCAATATATGAGCGCGAAGCCTTGCCAAGGGTGCAAAGGCCAGCGGCTGAAGCGGGAGAGTCTCGCGGTTACCGTCTCCGGCAAAAATATGGCGTTCGTCACGAGCTTGTCGATCGGCGAGGCGGCGAAGTTTTTCAGCGAGATCGAGCTTACGGAGAAGGAACGGACGATCGCTAACCTCGTGCTGAAAGAGATCGAATCGCGTCTCGGCTTTCTCGTCAACGTCGGGCTCGACTATTTGACGCTGAACCGTTCGGCCGGAACGCTCTCCGGCGGCGAAGCGCAGCGCATTCGATTGGCGACGCAGATCGGATCGAGCTTGATGGGCGTCCTGTACATTTTGGACGAGCCGAGCATCGGGCTGCATCAGCGGGATAACGACCGGCTTATCCAGACGCTTACGCATATGCGCGACCTCGGCAATACGCTGATCGTCGTCGAGCACGACGAGGATACGATGCTGGCGGCCGATTATTTGATCGACATCGGACCGGGAGCGGGCATCCACGGCGGACGGATCGTGGCGCAGGGCACGCCGCAGGAAGTGATGCAGGACTCGAATTCGCTGACCGGACAATATTTGAGCGGCAAAAAGTTCATTCCCGTTCCGAGCCCGCGCCGAAAGCCGAACGGCAAGTGGCTGGAGGTCAAAGGGGCGAAAGAAAACAATTTGCGGAACGTAAGCGTCAAAATTCCGCTCGGCGTGCTTACGTGCGTAACCGGCGTATCCGGCTCGGGCAAAAGCACGCTGATCAACGAAATCCTGTACAAGGCGCTCGCCCGCGATTTGAACAAGGCGAAGACGCGTCCCGGCGAGCATAAAGAAATCGCCGGACTCGAGCATGTCGAGAAAGTGATCGACATCGACCAATCGCCGATCGGCCGGACGCCGCGCTCCAATCCGGCTACGTATACCGGCGTGTTCGACGATATTCGCGACCTGTACGCCTCGACGACGGAAGCGAAGGTGCGGGGCTACAAGAAAGGCCGGTTCAGCTTCAACATCAAGGGCGGACGATGCGAAGCGTGCAGCGGCGACGGCATTATCAAGATCGAAATGCACTTCCTGCCGGACGTATACGTGCCTTGCGAAGTGTGCAAAGGCAAAAGGTACAATCGCGAAACGCTCGACATCAAGTACAAAGGGAAAAACATCGCCGAAGTGCTGGAGCTGACGATCGAGGACGGGTGCGAGTTTTTCCAAAACGTGCCGCGCATTCACCGGAAGCTGCAAACGCTGCTCGACGTCGGCCTCGGCTATATGAAGCTCGGCCAACCGGCCACGACGCTGTCCGGGGGCGAAGCGCAGCGGGTGAAGCTGGCCGCGGAGCTGTATCGGCGCAACACGGGCAAAACGATCTATATTTTGGACGAGCCGACGACGGGGCTGCACATCCACGATATCGACCGGCTGCTGCACGTGCTGCACCGGCTCGTCGACAACGGCGAAACGGTGCTCATTATCGAGCATAATCTGGACGTGATCAAGACGGCCGATTATTTGATCGACCTCGGTCCCGAAGGGGGCAACCGCGGAGGGACGATCGTGGCGACCGGCACGCCGGAGCAAGTGGTGAAAGTCGCCGAATCGTATACCGGGAAATATTTGAAGCCGATTTTGGAGCGCGATCTGGCCAGAACCGAGCAGCTGGAGAAGGAGCGCGAAAACGCCGTCGTTTGACGGCCGATGCGCGACCCTGCGTCCGCAAAAGACGATAAAAACCTCCGATCCGCTCGCCATAGGGCGAAATCGGAGGTTTCCGGCTTGCGGCCGTTATAAATCTTAGTAAAAATGGACATCTTATACGTGCGGCTGACGATACGGAGCGATCCCGATTTCAAGCTTGTACAGCAAAAAAACGTGACAAACTTGTTAACATTAAAAAATATGCTTGCAACGGCCCCCCCGGGCACGATAACATAGATAAAGATGAGTCTATACAGCGAATAGGAGACGATAGAACCAATATTCGCTCATGCGATGTTTACCTTAAGGAGGTCCCCGAAAATGTTTTTGGCAGAAGAAGCTGCTGCGACCACGGCATCCAACTTCCATACGTTCGATCTTTTCATGATTTTGTTTACGATCCTGCTGGTCGTCGCCGTCATAAGGTCGATTTCGGCATCGGTAAAAAATAAATTCGCGATCGGGTTCAGCGCTTTCAGCCTTTTCATCTTCCTCATCTTGGACGTGTATATGATCAAAGGGTGGATGGGTTAAACCGCCATCTACATATGAAACGGCAACCCCCCTTGCGGTAGCAAGGGGGGTTTTTTGCCGCCGTCCGGTTACCAGTTCAGCAGCCCTTTATAGATACGCAGGACGACGTCCGTATTCCCGCTATAGACGATGACGGCGAACGTGACGAGCAACTGGGTGAGCAGGCAGCGGGCGAAAAAATACGGGCGCGACACTTTTTTCCGGTTCACGAGCGATAAGTGCAGCAAGCTTTCCAGCGCCATCAGCACCCCGTGGTAGACGCCCCACAGCAAGTACAGCCAGGTGAATCCGTGCCACAAGCCGATCAACACCATGATGAGCACCGAAAGGCCCGCAGCCGCCCAGCGCGTCGTCAATCGGCGCGAAAAAATCATGAAAATATGGTCGCGGAACCAGTCCCCGAGCGTCGCGTGCCAGTTGCGCCAATACTGCGTGAGGGTGGGCGACAGAAACGGCTGCTTGAAGTTTTCCGGAATCGTGTAGCCCATCAGCCGGCCGAATCCGATGGCGATATCGGAATAGCCGGAAAAATCGAAATAGATGAGAGCATAAAACCAGACCATCAAAAACAAGCTGTGATACGCCCGGAGCTCGAGATCCAGCACGTCGTGGAAAACGGCGGTCATCCCGGCGACCAATACGACTTTTTTGAACAAGCCGAGAACGATCCGCTTGATGCCGGCCTCGAAGTCGGCTGCCGACACCGTATACGGCTTCTTGCTGTCCGCTATAAAATCGCGGAATTTCAGGATCGGTCCGGACGTGAACGTAGGAATGAACAGCAAGTAATTGACGAAATCGAGCAGCGGCGCCTTGCCTTCCTTGCCGACGTAGAAGGCGAAATAGTAGGCGTCGATCACCTTGAGCACCGTGTAAATGAGGCCGAACAAATAAATCGCATCGAACGCGGGATGCTCGAACACGTTCATGTCCAGCAGCCGGAGGCCGGCAACGGCCGCCACGTTCAGCACGATCGCCGCGCCGAACAACTGCCTGCGCCATCGAGCGGCGTAACAGAGCAGGGCGTAGCCCAAATAGTTGACGAGCACGTAGACGGCCGAGAACAAGAACAGCTTCCGGCTGAACAAATACAGGAAGCATAAGTTAAACAAGAGCACGAGTATTCGTTTGTTGTGCGGCCAGCGCCGCGTCAGCATCAGCACGACGACCATGCCGAGCAGAGCGGCCAAGGCGTGCAGGTTCAACAAGTAAGACATGAGCGGGCTCCTTTTGAATTGGGCGAGCGGTCAAAAGCCTTCGTAAATGAACAGGCCTTGGCCCGTAAAGCAAACGGCGACGAGGGCGAGCATGATCGCATAGACGATCACCTCCGCGGCTTTTCGAAGGAAAGCAGCCATCGGTCCACCTCCGCGGTAAATTTGGGCGCTCCGGTTTCCTGGTTCAGATGGACGAGATCGTGAAATTCGTCCGGCCGGAACGTGTCCGACAAGTCGAGAACGGGGATCGAATTCGCCTGAAGCGTGCCGCCGACGCGCTCCTTCAGCGGCTTCCAATACGGCGGCTGCGGATAAGCCGGATCGGGGTTGAGCGGCATCCAGACGACCTTCAGCGAAAGCCCCCGCCGCTTCGCGTCATCGATCACCCAGTCCAGCGCGTCGAGATTGTTCGCCATATCGCTCAGCGTCATCCAGTTGTAATCCGCTTCGTAGCGCTGCCAATCTTTCAGCAGCCGGTCGGCGGGCTCGCGCCCGAAATAAAGCTCCTTGTCGATCCAGCGGGGCTCGTACGCGGCGAAGTCGAGCTTTCCTCGCTTCGCCGCCGTCCATGCGTTGCGCAGCCATTCCTTGCCCGCATCCTGGAAATAGTCGCGGTAATGGAACAAGTACGGACTGTACCACGGTCTCGACCAGGGGAAGCGCGGATCGGTTTGCATCTTGTCGAGCATCGTATGGACGTCGATGCCGATGACGAGCTGCTCCTCGGGCTCGTACAAGCCGCGCCGCAATATTTCCCGCAGGTCGGTTATTTTTCCGTACGCCATCCCCATCTCCACCAGCGGACGCTGCGCCTTCCGCTCCATATAAGCCCCGGTAACGGCCGAATTGCCAAAAAAAACGGGACCGGAGCGATCCCAATCGTGATGAAACAACGTTTTCGTAAAATCGTCCTTTTCGAACCGTCTGGAGTTCGTCATCGGGTCGACCCGTGCGACGAACGCATCGATCAGCAAGAACACGATGACGAGCATCAGCACGAAGCCGTTTTTTCTCACATACGTCCAAAATGTCACGCGAATCAAACCTTATCTCGATTTTGTTTGCCACGCCTTGTACTGCTCGCGGAAAGCGGCCGGCCATCCGTCCTCGCTCAGGCCGAATTGGGCCAGGAAGGCGAATACCCAGCGCTCCAGCCCGAAGCCGACGCAGCCGGTCGTAGCCGGACGTTTGCCCGTCTTGATGTCGAACGCCGTGCCGAAGGCGGTGCTGTGGAAGTTGACCGAGCTGCAGGCGATCGATTTATCGATATACGGAATCGTCAGCCTCATTTCGTACTTCATTTCCTGGTTGCGCTGGAACGAAGCTTTCACTTGAAAATCGTTCGTGAAAAACGGGTCGTTCGCATTTTCGATCAGGCAGTCGATGTCCCATTCGCGGGCCAACTCTTTCAGATGCTCGACCGCTTTCAGCCGGTTTTCGCGGACGAACTCCGGCTTGCCGACGAAAATGATTTCGCGCATGCTGAAATCGAGCAGCCGGCCGAAGTCGGCATGGTTTTTCGATTCGTAGCGGTGGCATTTCGCGACCGCGGTCGCCACGATGCCGTCGCCGTCGAGCGTTTCGCCCTGCAGCCCTTCATAGCAGTGGTAGCAGGTCGAAGGGTTCATGGCGAAGCGCGGCTTCGGCATCGTACGGTTCAGATCGAGCGGCGCCTCGTCCTTCCAGCCGCCCGCCTCCCGGATCGAATCGGAGAACGATTCGATGACGTCCAGATCGTCCCGCAGGTGGTTCAAGAAATGAAGGTGCTCCGGGAACGAGGTGAAATGGTTCGTCTTGTCGAGCGTGGACAGATGGATGACCGCCGGATACGATTCTTCCTTGGCGCCGAACGCATTCGCGATCCGCTGCACGAACGTGTCGTCGAAAAAGCGCAGCAGACTGGAGAACGGCTCGCGGAAAATGAACAAGCCCGGCTCGAGCACTTTGATCGTCTTCGCGGAGACCAAATCGGCGATAATATCGCCCCGGTACGGCATGCTCCCGCGATGCTCGAACAAAATATGCTCCTTGAAGCCGAAATCGCCCTTCGAAAACCGTTCGATCAGCTTTTCGACCCCTGCGGCGATTTTGGCGTCTCCGTCCGGATCATGGTGAACGATCGTCACGGTTCCGCCCTCCAGGCGAATGTCGTCGATATGCTCGCTGACGAAAGCGGAGGCGTATTTCAGCTGGCCGTGCTGGTTCGGATCGAGCCGCTCCAGTGAGATAACGCAAGTTGTCCGGTTGTCGGTATTCATCGGTTACCTCCCCGTCTTGCCGGCGATAAAAGCGGCGATTTCCGCGATCGTATTGAGCGGATGCAGCATCAAGTCCTGGTTCGTCACTTGAATTCCGTACGTTTTCTCGATGTGGGCGATCAGCGCGGTCGCTCCGATCGAGTCGATGAAGCCGTAATCGAACAGATGGACATCGGTGCCGAAATCGTCGTCGTCGTCGGCGATCTCATAGCGCTCGCGAATGTGGCGTTCCAGCTCCTGCATAATGTCGTCCATGGCGAACTCTCCTTTGCGTGCGATTCGTCAGTCGGTCGGCATTTGGACCGTGAAGGTCGTCGCCGCTCCGTAATGGGTGACCGTATAGACGTTGTCGTTCGGATCTTTCTCGACCTTCAGGCCGTCGCCGGCAATAGCGAGCGGGCGAGGTCCGTACAGCTTGATTTGCTGCATGCCGTCGGAACCGGTGCGGATCGTCCAGGTCGTACCGTCGTCCTTGATGTCCACGGGAACGTTGGAGCGGATAATGTGGAACGGCTCCGCGCCCCAGTTTACGGACACGCTCGTCAAACGGCGCAAGCCGAGCCCGACGTACAGCTTGTCGTCTTTTTTCGTATGGACCGGGGAGTCCGTCGCGAACGGATAGCCGGCGTATGTCTCGCCGGGCTCGAAGACGACTCCGGCGGTGTTGCGGTATTCCGCGGCCGTGTCGGGCACGCCCGAGCTATCGGATGAAATCGATAAGGTCAAATGCAAGCCGCGGCCAAACCTCGTTTTCAGCTTGTCGATCGCGTACAGCAGCCAAGGGCGCTCGACGCGAATGTCGCTTTTCATCGCGGCGAGAAACGAACGGGCCATTTGCGGTTCGGTCATGAAATTGTAGTCGTATTCGGTGCGCAGCCGATCGAAGTAACGCACGAAGCTTTCCAGCATCGCCGTCTTTTCCGGATCGTTGTACTGGTACTCGATATGCTCGAAATAATCGATCGGCATGTCCAGCTTCGCATGCGCCTCGTAAATGTCGGTCGTATCCGGCTTATAGCCGTCCGGCGACAGCGTGAACCGGAAGCCCGGGGCGTACAGCACCATGGGCGACTTCAACTGATCGTCTTCAAGCAGAAAAGGAAAGCTCCATAAAAAATCGCGGCCCCATTGCGGCTCCGTCGGGCTGTTAGACGGCTTGAAGCCGAAGTTGTACCAAATGTCGGCTTCGTTTTCGTTGCGCAGCGTCTGCAGCCGGTCCTGCTGATTGATGCGCCACGTATGCTGGTTCGTGCCGGTTTTCGTCCAAGGCAGGCCGAGCGCGGCGAACGATTTCCGCTGCAGCTGCAGCTCGAGCTTCTCCTGCTCGGAGCTGAGGAAGCTGTGCACGTAGACGTGCGGTACGATTTCCAGCTTGTTCGCCTCGGCGTAGTCGAGAAATTCGCGAAGCTCCTTCTTGTAAGGGAACGCCGGGTCGTCGACCGCGACCGGCTTGCTGTACTGCACCTGGCCGACGATCAAGTCTTCCTTGCCGTCGCGGTTCAAGTCCGCCCAGAGCGGAACCGAATATTGCCCGCCGACGAGCGCCTTCGTGCCCATTTGGTTGCTTGTCGAGCCTTCGATCGGCCCTTTCAGCAGCCACGTTCCTTGATGTTGTTCATAGACGAGCAGATCGCCTTCGCTGTTGCCGACGACGAGATCCGGCAGCTTGTCTCCGTTCATGTCGCGGATGGCCGGCGCCGCATGGGAAGCGTTGATGCGAAACAGCGGCGTCGCTTTGGCGAACTGCAGAGGCTTGCCGGGAATGCCGGGATAGGCGGTAAGCTGTCCGTCCTTGTCGCCGACGACGAGGTCGAGCGTTCCGTCCCCGTCGAGATCGGCTGCGGCCGGGGCCGAATGGGACGCGGCCCGGATCGGCTGTCCGTCCGACATCAGCCGGACCGGCGGGGCGAAGGCGCCTTTGCCTTGCCGGAGCAGGGCGACCAGGCTGCCGTCCGCGCTGCCGACGACGAGGTCGGCGAGCCCGTCTCCGTTCAAATCCGCCGCGGCGACGGTGGCGTAGCCGCCGGTCCGGAACGTTTCCCCGTTCGCCAGCTTGAGCGACTGCGGCCCGCCGAAGCCGTCCGGATGCGCATAGCCGTCCGGCACCATTTGCGCGGAAGACGACGCTTTCCCCGTATTCGGGAAACGGTACAAGTATCCGTCGGCGCTGCCGACGATCAAATCTTGCGTGCCGCTGCCGTTCAAATCGATCAAAGCCGGATACGCCCGGTACGGCAGCTCGAGCTTCATGCCGAGCTCGTGCTTGCCGGGGTAGGCGCCGACGGTCAGCGGGTTGTTGTCGCTCGTCAGCAGCGTTCCGCTCGAGTAAAACGAATTCGGAAACTCGCCGACGAACCGCGGCCGCTCCGTCGTTCCGGTATTCAAATGAACGGTGACGCCTTCGTACCAATGATGCCAGTCGAACGACGAGCGAACGAGCGAGAACGAAGGAATTTGGTTGTAGGTTTTCAGCAGCTCGGCCCAGGCGATGCCTTCCTTATGCTCGATCGCGGGCAGCGCCTCGAAATGGTTTTGGTACGCCATGGCCGGGCGCCCGTACGGGCCGAACACCTTTTTCAGGCTGTAGCCGAGCGTTTCCTTCGAGACATAAGCCGCGAACTCGTTTCGAAGCAAATGATTGGCCGCCGCGAACGAAAAATGGAAATAAGGCTCCTGCGGCAGCCCCGTTTTGAACCCGTAATAGAGCGAACGCCCGGGCTCTTTCAGCGACTCGTCGTGTTTCGCCGCTTTCGTCGGGAACCCTTTGGCCGTGTCCATGCCGCTTTGCAGGTCGAAGCCGGTAATAAAGTAGCGATTCGGCAAAAACGCGCTGGCGGCGACGACCGACCCTTGGCCGTACCGATTGACGGTAAACAGCGTTTGCCCGTTCATCGTCACGAGGCTTTCGGCCGTCGACGGGACGATCGCCTGCCCCCAGTCGAAGCCCGGCATCGTTTCGTTCATATCGGTAATATAGGCGTGTCCGGTAAAATTGTCTGCAAACTGCCGGAACACGTCCTGCATCCCCTGCAAATTGCCGCGAACCTGCGGATAGTCGAAAACCGGTTTTGCCGTTCCGTGAACCGGGACAAGGGCGGCAGCGCCGATCAGCTCCTTCGGCAGGTCGCCGAGCAGATCGTTTTCCGCGAACAGATGCCCGCCGGCGTTCACATACGCTTCCAGCCGGGGGACCGACGCTTTCAGAGCGTCCGTTCGTTTCAAGGATACGTCCAAATAAACGGCGTCGAAATCGGCGAGCCGACTTTCGCTCAGCTTGGCAAGCGGCATCCGGCTCAGCTCGACGTTCGCCGCGATCGATTGTTGGAAATTGGAGTAAGCCGCCCGGTCGAAGTCGTCTCCGTTGCTCGCGTACAGCAGCCGGACCCGTTCTTCCTTATGGCCGAATACGAGCACGAACGCCGCCGCGAGCAGCGCGAGCAAGACGGCCCAGGCCGCTTTTTTGCGCAATGACAAGATGATCCCTCAGAACTTGGTATAATGATAGTTTTCGGTTCGGTCAGGCGTTAATCGGGTAAAGGACTAGTGCCATTATAGCATTTTGAAAAACGGTTGTTAAACATTTGACGATTCCGCGGGTAGAAAGTTGCCGGTTTCGCTCCACTTTTGTCGACCGGTCGGCTATAATTCGAAGCAGAAGTTCCATTAGGAGGATGAGGCGATGGAAAAGCGTACGGTTGTTTGTTTGGGCGAGCTGCTCATCGATTTCGTGCCGGAAATCAGCGGGCTTCCGCTTGCGAAAGTCGAAACGTTCCGCAAAGCGGCCGGCGGCGCCCCCGCGAACGTGGCGGCGGCGGTGGCGAGGCTGGGCGGCAAGGCGCGGTTTATCGGCAAAGTCGGGCGCGATCCGTTCGGGGCGTTTTTGCGCGAGGCGCTAGCGGAGGCCGGCGTCGAGCCCGCGCTGGTCGAGACGGACGAAGCCCGGACGGGGCTCGCCTTCGTATCGCTGAGGGACGACGGCGAACGCGACTTCCTCTTTTATCGCGAGCCGGCCGCGGATATGCTGCTGCGCAAAGAGGACGTGAAAGAGGCGTGGCTCGGCGACGCGGCCGTCTTCCATTTCGGCTCCGTATCGCTTATCGCCGAGCCGTGCCGATCGGCGACGATGGACGCGGCGAGACGGGCGAGGGCGCGCGGAGCGCTCGTATCGTACGACCCGAACGTCCGACTGCCGCTTTGGACGAGCGCCGACTATGCGCGGCGGGTCATTCTGGATCAGCTTCCGTTCGCCGACATCGTGAAAGTGAGCGAGGAGGAGGTCGGCTTTTTATACGGCGGCGCTTCGGCGGAAGACGGAGCCCGACTCATGCTCGGGGCCGGTCCGCGATGCGTCGTCGTCACGCTCGGCGCCGCGGGTTCGCGCGTATTTACGCGAGCCGGCGAGCTGGCCGCGCCGACTGTTCGAGTAGACGCGATCGATACGACCGGAGCGGGCGACGGATTCGTCGGCGGGCTGCTGTGGCGGCTGGCGGACGCCGGCGTCGGGGCGGCGCGGCTGGAAGAGGCGTTTGCCGACCCGTCGTTCGCGGGCGAGGCGCTCCGGTTCGCGAACGCCGTCGGAGCGCTTGCGACGACGAAGCGGGGCGCGATTCCGGCGCTTCCGACGCGGCCGGAAGTCGAGCGGCGGCTGGCCGGGGAGGCGTAACGGATGGCGCAAACGTTTTTCATCTCCGATCACCATTTCGGCCATAAGCACATTATCGATTACGAGTCGCGGCCGTTCGCCGGCGTGGAGGAAATGACGGAGACGATGATCGCGCGGTGGAACGATGTCGTCGGCAAGGACGACCGCATCTTTCATTTGGGCGATTTCTCGTTTCTGAACAAGGAGAAGACGGGCGCGATTGTAAGTCGGCTGCACGGACGAAAAACGCTCGTCATGGGCAATCACGACCGCGGCCGCTCCCGTACGTGGTGGCTGGAGGCGGGATTCGACGAAGTAAGCGAATACCCGATCGTGTACGGCGGCTTTTTCTTTTTGTCGCACGAGCCGATGTATATGAACAAGCATATGCCGTACGTCAACGTGCACGGGCATATCCACGGGCAAAAGTACGAAGGCTCGCAATACGTGAACGTCAGCGTGGAGCATTGGGACTACACGCCCGTTTCGTTCGAGGAGATCAGGCGGCTGGTCGTCCCGGGCGAGGAGCAGTAACAGGCGAATGGCGCGCGGACCGGTCGGTTTGCCGCCATTTTTTTGCGGACCTCGCGCGGGCAACATCTTCCTGCGCGAACGGCGGGCGGCGGCATGGCGCACGGACCGCCTTTTCTGGTACACTAATAGGATCATAGGGCGGCCGGCAGGCCGGGCATGAAAGCTGCCAGGAGGAACTATACCATGCGCGAAGACATTCGCATCGAACATATCGAGCTGCTCGCTCCCGCGGGCGATTGGGACTGCTTGCGGGCGGCGGTGGCGAACGGGGCCGACGCCGTCTTTTTCGGCGTGGACAAATTCAACGCGCGCGTGCGCGCGAAAAATTTTACGATGGACGAGCTGCCGGACATTATGTCGTTTCTGCACCTGTACGGCGTAAAAGGGTTCGTCACGTTCAACATTCTCGTGTTCGAGGAGGAAATGAACGACGCGAAGCGGCTCGTCGAAGCGTGCATCGATGCCGGCGTCGACGCGGTGATCGTGCAGGATCTCGGACTCGTGAAGCTGATTCGCGACATTTCTCCCGATTTCCCGATCCACGGCTCGACGCAGATGACGATCACGTCCCCGGAAGCGGTCGAATTTACGAAGCCGTTCGATATCGAGCGGGTCGTGCTCGGACGCGAAAACAATTTGAAGCAAATCAAGCAGATCGGCGATCAGGCGAAGCTGCCGATGGAAGTGTTCGTGCACGGGGCGCTGTGCGTTTCGTACTCGGGGCAATGCCTCACGTCGGAAATGTGGGGCGGCCGTTCCGCCAACCGGGGGGAGTGCGCGCAGGCGTGCCGATTGCCGTACGATTTGATGGTGGACGGCGTGCAGAAGCCGATGGGCGACGTGGCCTATTTGCTGTCCCCGAAAGATTTGGCCGCGCTGGAGCTCGTGCCGGAGCTGATCGAGGCGGGCGTCACGTCGTTCAAAATCGAGGGTCGGCTGAAATCGCCGGAATACGTCGCCAACGTCGTGTCCAAGTATCGCAAAGCGATCGACAGCTATTTCGCCGGCCGCGACCCGAAGCCGACGAAGGAGGAGCTGCGCGAGCTGCAGCAAAGCTTTTCGCGCGGATTTACGTACGGCTTCCTGAAAGGGACGAACAACAAGCAGCTCGTCGACGGCACGTTTCCGAAAAGCCGCGGCGTCTTCCTCGGCCGCGTGAAGCAGCTGCTGAAGGACGGCGTCGTTTGCGAGCTGGAAGCGCCGTTGAAGCGCGGGGACGGCATCGTCTTCGACGCCGGGGATCCGACGAAGCCCGAAGAAGGCGGTCGGGTGTACGATATCCGGCGCAAAGGCGTCAAGCTCGAGGGCGAGGCCGAAGGCGGCCTGATCGAGATCGTGCCGGGACGCAACGACGTCGATTTAAAGCGGGTTCGCGTCGGCGACCGGATTTGGAAGACGAGCGATCCGCATCTGGACAAAAGGCTTCGGCAAACGTTCGAGACGGACAAGCCGTACCGGGTGTTTCCGGTAAGCGTGGCGGTGCAAGGCCGGCTCGGCGAGCCGCTTCGCAGCGTATGGACGGACGAGCGGACCGGTCATTCCGTGGAGGTCGTTTCCGAGCTGCCGCTCGTGCAGGCGGAGAAACGACCGATGGACCGGGCTCTGTTCGAAGAGCAGTTCGGCCGGCTCGGCGGCACGATATTCGCGCTGAACGCGCTCGCGCTCGATTTGGACGGAGCGCTCATCATTCCGATGCGCGAGCTGAATCAGATGCGCCGCCGCGCGGTCGAGCTGCTCGAGCAAGCGCGCCAAAAGCCGCGCGCCTATACGAAGCGGGCCGTCGACGTGTACGCGGACGCGCATCGCGCGGTGCCCGCCGGGACGTTCGCCGCCGGACGGGACGGTTCGGCCGCGCGCGCAGCCGGACCGCTCGAGCCGAAGCTGATCGCGCTGTGCCGCAATCTCGAGCAGGTGAAGGCGGTGCTCGAGACGGATGTCGAGTGGATATATGCCGACTTCGAATTTATCAAGCAGTTTCCGGCCGCTGTGGAAGCGGTCCGGTCCGCCGGCAGAAAAATCGCGCTGGCGACGCCGCGCATCCATATGCCGGGCGAGACCGGCTATTTCAAAAACATGCTGAACCTGCGTCCGGACGCCGTGCTCGTTCGCAACACGGGAGCGATGTACTACTTCATGAGACACCGCGCCCAAAGCGCGGACGGCTACCGGCCGGAGCTGATCGGCGACTTCTCGCTCAACGCGGCCAACCACAAAACGGTGCAGCTGTTCGCGGACAGCGGCTGCAGCCGGGTAACGCCGTCCTACGATTTGAACATTCAGCAAATGATCGATTTGCTGCGGCGCGCCGACCCGGCGCAGCTGGAAATCGTCATCCATCAGCATTTGCCGATGTTCCATACGGAGCACTGCGTCTACTGCACGTTTTTGAGCGAAGGAACGGACTACACGAACTGCGGCCGTCCTTGCGAGGAGCACCGCGTATCGCTGCAGGACCGGATCGGCATGTCGCACCCGGTGCGCGTCGACGAAGGCTGCCGCAATACGGTGTACAACGCGATCGAGCAGTCCGGCGCGGAATATTTGCCGCAGTTCCGGGAGCTGGGCGTGACCGCGTACCGGGTCGAATTTTTGGAGGAGTCGCCCGAGCAGGTGCGGGAGGTGCTCGATTTGTACGGCCGGGCGCTGCGCGGCGCGATCAGCGGTACGAGCGTATGGCGCACGCTGAAAGCGACGAATCAGCTCGGCGTGACGCGCGGGCAATTGGTGAAGTAAGCAGAGCCGTTTGGAAACACCGCTTCCGTGGGGGCGGTGTTTTTTTGGGCATTTTTCGGATGCCGCCAAGCGGCACGACGGATGAATGGCGAAGGGTGCGGGGTTGCACGGAGAAAAGAACGAGCAGCGCCTTTCGTTTCCGCGTCAGGCGTATTCTAATCCTGCCGGGTCACGGGAACCGAACGTACGGGAAAACCTCCGGTTATCTAGCTCTCCTATAGGGCGTCATTTCGAAATACCGGGAAATGCTCCAGCAAAAATGCCGCCGAATCGGGGAAAAGCGCGCCATGGACGAAAGTAACGGGGCGTTTTCCCGTTGTTTTGCCCGGAAACGGGAAACGACAAGACAATAGCGGGAACATTTCCATCCCGCTTCCCGCTCCGCTGCCGTTCGGCGTGCAAAAAAGGATCCGGGACTCGTTTCGGCCGATTATAAGGAGGCGCCGAAAACGTTCGGACCCGCGGCGCAGTTTACTTCGGTCTGCGGGTCAGTCCACGAATGTCCGGTTCAGCTTGGCCATCAAGCGCATAAACGTTTCGCATTCGTCCGGCGTCCAGTCGGCGAACAACTGCGCGAAGCGGGCGATCCGCAGCCGCTTCGATTCGAGCAGCTCCTTCATGCCGGCATCCGTAATTTCGAAATGGCTGGCCCGGCCGTCGACCGGATCGGGCATACGCCGTATTAGCCCTTTCGCCTCCAAGCCGGCGGCTTGTCGGCTGATCGTCGAAATGTCGAGACGGAACTGTTCGGCCAGCGCCTTGACGCCGGTCGCCCCGTGCTCGGACAGGTGATAAAGCAGCAAATAAGCCGATCGCTCAAGCGTTCCGAGCTTTTTGTCCAAGGCGACTGTCGTAACCCGTCGGGCGAACGTGGCAAGCTCGAGATCGATTTCCTCCAAATGTTTCTCGTCCAACGTCATCACCTTTCCGGCTGTTGTTACTTGATACTTTACCCGATTGTACAATTCGATCGCAACTTGCCGGCGGAATAGGGAAATATCTACATTGACACCTCGGAAAGAAGTTGTATAATACAATTAAAATTATTTAGTTGTATCATACAACTATATCCGGCTTGCCCGTTCGTTGCGACTTTGCCGCCCGAATTCGGTACTTGGGAGAGGGCGCCGACAAGAGCGGCAGTCGCATAGCGGGTTACCGGAAAGCGAACAATACATTCGGGAGGTCATTCATTTCATGTCAACCGCATCGACCGATCGGCGGTATCAGGAGATCCGCAAACGTTCGGGCACGTTCAGCCAGCCGCTCGCCGTATGGGCGGTCGCTTTTGCGTGCGTCATTTCGTTTATGGGGATCGGCCTCGTCGATCCGATTTTGCCGGCGATCGCCAAAAAGATGGAGGCGACGCCGAGCCAGGTTTCGCTGCTATTTACAAGCTACAATTTGGTCACCGGCATCGCCATGCTCATTACCGGCTTCGTATCGAGCCGGCTCGGGACGAAATGGACGCTGATCGCCGGTATTTTTCTGATCATCGTCTTCTCCGCATTCGCCGGCAATTCGGAAACGATCGATGCGATCGTCTGGTTTCGCGGCGGCTGGGGGCTGGGCAACTCGCTGTTTTTGGCGACCGCCTTGTCCGCCATCGTCGGCTTATCCGCTTCCGGCACCGCGCAGGCGATCATTTTTTACGAAGCGGCGCTCGGTCTCGGCATTGCCGTCGGCCCGCTGCTCGGCGGCGAGCTCGGGTCGATTTCGTGGAGAGGGCCCTTTTTCGGCGTCAGCGTGCTGATGGGGATCGCTTTTTTGTTTTTGCTGTTCATTATGCCGAACGTGGCCAAACCGAAAAAGCCGAGCCCGCTCTCGGCGCCGTTCAAGGCGCTTGCGTACCCGGGGCTGCTCACGCTCGGCGTCGCCGCCTTTTTGTATAACTTCGGCTTTTTTACGCTGATGGCCTATTCCCCTTACGTCATGGAGCTGAACGAGCGCGGTCTCGGGTACGTCTTCTTCGGCTGGGGGCTGCTGCTCGCCGTCACGTCCGTATTTGTTGCGCCGAGGCTGCAGAAGCGTTTCGGCTCCGTACGATCGATTAGCGCCGTATTGACGCTGTTCGCGGCCGTGCTGCTCGTGATGGGCATCGGCGCCTATACGCCGGAAACGATCATTGTTTGCGTCGTCGTCTCGGGCGTCTTCCTCGGCATCAACAATACGCTCATTACGACCGCCGTCATGGAATCGGCCCCGGTCGAACGATCGGTCGCCTCCGCGGCGTACAGCTTTGTCCGTTTTATGGGCGGCGCCATTTCCCCGTGGCTGGCCGGAAAGCTGGCCGAATGGTTCGGCCCGAGCGTCCCGTTTTATTTCGGCGGCGTCATGGTGCTGCTCGGCGTTCTGTTCGTTCTTGCGCGGCGCAACCATTTGGCCGGCATCGACGCGGCGATTGCGCATCATTGAGCAGGCTATCGAAACCTCCAAACTGTTGTACGGTTTGGAGGTTTGCTTGTACCCGACTGTAGTCCCGGTTTTCCGATAAGGATTGCATAAAATGAAAACGTATTGTATGATCCTTGTGTAAGTCGCAAGACAAACAATCGCATATTGTGGGAATGGGTGCGCCGGCTGCGGCCGGCGCTTAAAAGGGAAGATCGGTGCAAAACCGACGCGGTCCCGCCACTGTAACGGAGAAGTGTCCGGCAATCCAAGCCACTGATCGCAAGAAGATCGGGAAGGCAGCCGAACGCGACGATCCCGGAGCCAGGAGACCTGCCTGTTCTGACAGCACTGCTTTACCTACGGGAGATAGGGAGGTGTTGAAGATGGCGGCCGTCATAATCGAACATGAGGGGCATCTTTTACCTATGCGCTTTTCCGGGTAAAAGATGTCTTTTTTGCGTTTTCGGTTTGTGTCATGTTCCGGTAATTCACTATGAGGAGGCGTTCGTCCATGAATTCCATCGTTAGCAGCTCGCTCGGCTATCCGCGAATCGGAGCGGACCGGGAGTGGAAAAAAGCGCTCGAACAACATTGGGCCGGGAAAATCGGGGAGGAGGAATTGGCGGCCCGCATGGAAGCGATTCGGCTCGGCCATCTTCGGACGCAGCGGGATAAAGGCATCGACCTGATTCCCGTCGGCGACTTTTCGCTCTACGATCACGTGCTCGATACGGCCGCCCAGTTCGGCGTCGTGCCGGCCCGTTTCGGTCACGCGGGCGGACCGGTTCCGCTTTCCGTTTATTTCGCCATGGCGCGCGGAACAAAAGGCGCGACCGCCTGCGAAATGACGAAGTGGTTCAATACGAATTATCATTATATCGTGCCCGAATTGAACGATGCCGCTCCCGAGCTGGTCGAAAACCGGCCGCTCCAGGCGTACCGGGAAGCGAAAGCGAAGCTCGGCATCGAAGGCAAGCCCGTCGTGCTCGGCCTGTATACGTTTTTGAAGCTGTCCAAAGGATACCGTCCCGAACGGATCGATTCGCTCGTCGAAACGTTTTTGCCGGCCTATACGCAGTTGATTCGCGAGCTGGATCGGGAGGGCGTGCAATGGACGCAAATCGACGAGCCGATCCTGGCCGCGTCGCCGTCCAAAGACGAGATGAAGCGGATCGCCGCCATGTACGGGGAAATTCGCCGGGCGTCGCCGCGAATGAAGCTGATGCTGCAAACGTATTTCGACGGCGTCCGGCATTACGAGGAAACGGTCGGCCTGCCCGTCGACGGGATCGGTCTCGACTTCGTTCACGGCGGCGAGCGCAATCGCGCCGGCTTGGAAGCGTTCGGCTTTCCCGCAAATAAATCGCTCGGCGTCGGTCTGATCGACGGCCGCAACATCTGGCGCGCCGACCTCGGCTCGAAGCTGGCGCTGCTGGAAAGCTTGACGGCCCGCGTGCCGTCCGGCCGGATCATCGTGCAGCCGTCGTGCAGCCTGCTGCACGTCCCGGTTACGGCGGCCCGGGAAAACGGGCTCGATCCGGCGCTGCGGCAAGCGCTCGCCTTCGCCGACGAGAAGCTGGAGGAGACGGCTTGTCTCGCCCGCGCGCTGCGCGAAGGAAAAGCCGCCGTCGCCGTGCCG
>NZ_JARBDC010000063.1:0-15469 GCF_036577625.1 Paenibacillus sp. GYB003
CCAAATGATCGCTCTGGATCGCGCCTTTGCCGATATGCCGGCCCTGGATCGTTTCCGGCCGAATATGGCTGCCGTCGACGCTTTCCGCAGCAAGCGCCGATCCCGTGACGGACCCTTCCGCCAATTTTTCGGGCGTAACCGATCCGTTCGCCAGCTTCTCGGCCGTGACGCTGCCGGCTGCCAGCCGTTCGGCGTCGACGCTTTCCGGAGCGAGCTGGCGCGACCCGACGGTGCCGTCCTGCAGCCGGTCTCCCGCGATGCTGCCCTCGGGCAGTCGATGCGCGATCCAATCCACGCTGTACACATGCTCGCTGCCGATCGCACCCTTGCCGATATGCCAGCCTTGGATCGTTTCCGGTCGGATGTGGTACCCTTCGACGCTTTCCGCCGCGACGGCCGCTCCCGTTACGGCCCCTTCCGCCAGCTTCGCCGCCGTAATCGATCCGTCCGCCAGCTTCTCCGTCGTGACGCTGCCGGCCGCAAGCCGCTCCGCATCAACGCTGTCCGCAGCGAGCTGCCGCGACCCGACGGAGCCGTCCCGCAGTTTGCTTCCCGCGATACTGCCGTCGGACAAACGCTGCGCGACCCAATCGACGTCGTCCACATGCTCGCTCCCGATCGCGCCTTTGGCGATATGCCAGCCCTGGATCGTTTCCGGACGGATATGGTGCCCTTCGACGCTTTCCGCCGCGACGGCCGGTCCCGTTACGGACCCTTCCGCCAGCTTCGCCGCCGTGATCGATCCGTCCGCCACCTTCTCCGTCGTGACGCTGCCGGCCGCAAGCCGCTCCGCATCAATGCTGTCCGCGGCCAGCTGCCGCGACCCGACGGAGCCGTCCTGCAGTTTGCTTCCCGCGATACGGCCGTCGGACAAACGCTGCGCGACCCAATCGACGTCGTCCACATGCTCGCTGCCGATCGCGCCTTTGGCGATATGCCAGCCCTGAATCGTTTCCGGGCGAATATGGCTCTCTTCGACGCTTTCCGCCGCGATGGCCGCTCCCGTTACGGACCCTTCCGCCAGCTTTGCCGCCGTAATCGATCCGTCCGCCAGCTTCTCCTCCGTGACGCTTCCGGCCGCAAGCTGCTCCGCCTCGACGCTGTCCGGGGCGAGCTGCCTCGACGTGACCGATCCGTCCTGCAATTTGTTTCCGGCAATGCTGCCTTTGGCCAGACGATACGCGATCCAGTCCACGTTGTCCACATGCTCGCTTTCGATCGCGCCTTTGCCGATATGGTAGCCCTGGATCGTTTCCGGACGGATATGGTACCCTTCGACGCTTTCCGCCGCGACAGCCGCTCCCGTTACGGACCCTTCCGCCAGCTTCGCCGCCGTAATCGATCCGTCCGCCAGCTTCGCCGCCGTAACGCTTTCGGCCGCAAGCTGTTCGGCTTCGACGCTATTCGGCGCAAGCTGCCTGGACGTAACGGTCCCGTCCTGCAGCTTGGAACCGGCGATGACGCCGTCGGCCAATCGGTCCGGGATCCAGTCCACGCTGTCCAAATGTTCGCTGGCGATCGCGCCGCGGACGATATGGCGGCCCTGGATCGTTTCCGGGCGAATATGCCCCCCGTCGACGCTTTCCGCGGCGATGGCCGCCCCGGTTACGGCTCCTTCCGCCAGTTTCCCGGACGAAACCGCTCCGTGCGCAAGCTTCCCGGACGTGACCGCGCCCGGCGACAGCTTCTCGGTCGTCACGCTTTCCGCCGCGAGCTGATCCGCCGTCACGCTGTCCGCCGCAAGCTGCTTCGCCGTCACCGAATGGGTTTGCAGCTTGGAGCCCGCGACGCTGCCGTCGGCGAGCCTACCTGCCAGCCATTCGATATTGCCCACATGCTCGCCCTGGATCGCGCCTTTGCCGATATGGTAGCTTTGTATCGCCTCGCGGCGAATGTGCCGGCCTTCGATCGTATCCGACGCGAACGCCCACCCGGTTATCGAGCCTTCGGCCAATTTGTCGGCGGTGACCGAACCGCCGGCCAGCTTGTCGCTCGTGACGCTGCCGTCGGCCAGCTTGTCGGACGTTACGGAAAGCTCGGTCAGATGCAGCGAGGCGACCGATTCCGGCGACAGCTTCTCCCTCGTTACGGAGCCCGCCGCCAGCTTATCGCTTGTCACCGCTTCGTCCTGCAGCATCGCCGTCGCGATCGCGCCTTCCTGAATATGCTCCTCCGCGACCGATTGGTCGGTCAAATGGCGGGATTCGATCGATTCGTTCGCCAAATGCTCCTTGCCGACCGATCCGGGCGCCAGCTTCTCCGCCGTGACCGACGACTCGGCCAGGTGAGCCGAAGCGACCGCGCCTCGCGTCAGCTTCTCCGCCGTCACCGCGCCGGCCGCGAGCTTATCGCCCGTCACCGCTTCGTCCTGCAGCATCGCCGTCGCGATCGCGCCTTCCTGGATATGCTCCTCCGCGACCGATTGATCGGTCAAATGGCGCGATTCGATCGATTCGTTCGCCAGATGCTCCTTGCTCACCGACCCGGACGCCAGCTTCTCCGCCGTGACCGACGATTCGGCCAGATGGGCCGAAACGACCGAGCCGGATGCCAGCTTCTCCGCCGTTACGGCGCCGGCCGCGATTTTGTCGCCCGTCACCGCTTCGTCCTGCAGCATCGCGGTCGCAATCGCGCCTTCCTGGATATGCTCCTCGGCGATCGACTGTTCGCTCAGGTGGCGGGATTCGACCGACTCGTTGGCCAAATGCTCTTTGCCGACAGAAGCGGCCGCCAGCTTTTCTCCCGTTACGGCGCTATCGATCAATTGGTCCGTACCGACGGAGGACGGCGCCAGCTTGTCGCCGGTGACGCTGCCCGCGCCGTAATGCTCGGTCCGCAGCGCCGCCTGCTCGATATGGAAGCCTTTGACCGCCCCGGGCTGCACGTGGAACCCCCGGATCGATTCCCCTTTGATATGCTCGCTTCCGACGCTTTCCGCCGCCAGCTTCCCGGACGTGACCGAATTCGCCGCCAGCTTCCCTTCCGTAACCGCGCCGTCCTGCAGCTTGGCCGCGGAGACGGCTTGATCCTGCAGATGCGCCTCGACGATATTTTGCGGAGCCACGTGACTTGCGCGAACCGCGTTGCTGGTCAGATGTTCCGTTCTAACCGCGTTCGGTCCGATTTTTTCCGACGTGACCGCTCCGTCCGCCAAATGTTCGTTGTCGACGGAGGACGCCTTGATCTTGCTGCCGTCGACGCTTTCGCCCGCCAGATGCTCGTTCGAAACGGCCCCTTCTCCCAGATGGACGCCCCGTATCGAGCCTTGCGCGATATGGTTGCCTTGAATCGTCCCCTGCTTCACGTGTCGGCCCGAAACCGATTCGATGGCGAGATGCTCTCCGCTCACCGACAGCGGTGCGATTTTGCTTCCGTTCACCGCACCGGCGGCCAGCTTCTCGTTCGTCACCGCGCCGTTCTGCAGCGCGATCGTCGGGACCCCGCCCTCGCGCAAATGCTGCGGACCGACCGAATCTTCGGCCAATTGTTCCGACCCGACGCTTCCGCCGGCGATCGCCTCGGCCGTCACGGCGCCCGGAACCAAATGCCGCGCATCGACCGACTCGCCGGCGAGCCGCGTCCCGTCCACGCTATCCGGGGCGAGCTTCCCGGTCGTCACCGCGCCGTTCGCCAGCTTCGACTCGGTCACGGCGCCGTCGATCAGCATTTTGTCGGTGACGGAACGATCGCGCAAATGCTCGGAGCCTACCGATTGTTCGGCCAAATGCTCGCCCTGCACGGCGCCCGCGCCCAAATGGTCCGACTGGACCGCTCCTGGCGCGAGATGATCGCTGCGCACGGCGCCGGCGGCCAGCTTCGCGGCCGTTACGTTGCCGTCGGCGATTTTGGAAGTCGTGACGGCCAAATCGGTCATCTTGTCGGTCGATACCGCCTCCGGCGCCATTTTCGAAGTCGTCACCGCATGATCGACGATATGGTGCGTATATACGGTTCCCAGCACAAGATGGTTGCGCGTAATCGATCCGAGCGCGATTTTGTTCCACGTAATCGAATAGTCCTGAACGGCTTCCGTGGTGACCGCGTTTTTCTGCAAATGCTCGCTGCCGATCGCTCCCGGGCCGACGTGACGGGACTGCACCGACCCGCCCGCCAGCAGCTCCGAAGTGACGGCGCCGTCGGCCAAATGCTCGGCGGTTACCGAGCCGAGCGCCAGCTTCTGCGACGTGACGGCCCCGTCGGCCAGCTTCCCTTCCGTAACGGCGCCGTTTCGGATTTTACCGGTGACGACGCTGCCCGGGGCGAGCTCCGCTTCGCCGACCGCTTCCGCCTCAATTTCTTCCGAGCTTACCGCGCCCGTCGATAAATGGTGACGTTCGATTGCGCCCGCGGCGATTTTGAACGACGTCACCGATCCGTCGGCTAGCTTGGATGTCGTTACCGCTCCGGGTTCCAGCTTTGCTTCCGTTACGGCTCCGTCCCGCAGCTTTTCGGCGGTTACGGCCCCCTGGACCAGCTTTGCCGTCGATATCGCTTCGTTCGTCAAATGGCTTCCGTGTACGGATTCTGGCGTCAGGTGCGACGATTGGACCGAGCCCGGGCGCAGCTGCCGCGATCCGACCGATTCGCCCGCCAGTTTGTCTCCCGTTACCGATTGCGGCGCGAGGTGCTCGGTTCCGACCGATTCGTCGGTCAGATGCTCCGCTTGGACGCTTTTTGCCGATAGATGCTCCGCGGAAAGCGCCCCAACCGCGATATGCTCCCCCATAACGGCTTCCTTCTGCAAATGGACCGAGCCGACGCTGGCTTCCGCCAGCTTCTCGGCCGTGACGGCCCCTTCCCGAAGCTTCTCGGTCAATACCGCGCCGTCGGCGATTTTCGCCGAATTTACCGCGCCGTTGGCCAGGTTGATCGACAGGATGGCGCCGCTTTTGATTTTTTCGCTGACGATCGATTGGTCCTGAATCAGATCCGTCGAAATGCTCTGCTTGTGCAAATGCTTCGCTTCGATCGACCCTTCGGCGATTTTCATCGAATCGATCGTTTTGTCGGCCAGCTTCTCCGACGTGATGCTGTTGTCGATCAGCTTGTCGCCGCCGATCGACTTCGGCTTCAGCTTCCGGCCGGAAATCGTTCCTTGAACGATATGTTTGTCTTCGATCGAGGCCGGCGCGATTTTGCTGGCCGTTACGCTTCCTTCCGCCAGCTTCGTGCTGTCGACCGCGTAATCGGCCAGCGAATCGCGGCCGATACTGTTCGGCTTGAGCTTCGATCCGTCGATCGAACGATTGGCGATTTTCTCGTTCGTCACCGCTTCGTCGACGATGTCGTCCGTATACACGACCGCCACGTTTTCGTGTTGGGCCCGCTCGAACAGAAGCAGAACCGGGGAAATGTCGGACGGCTCGGCAAACACTTCGACGTGCGGGGCGGGCGCGGACTCCTTTCCTTCGCGAGGATCCGGAATGGCCGGAGCTGCCGGTATAACCGGAATTTCGGGGAATTCCGCCAGCTCGGGCCGGTCGAAATGCGAAGCGGTCTCGGGGGGCGCGACCGGAGCTTCCGGCGCCTGAACGGAGGCGATGGCGGCCATTTGATCGCCCGGATTGTCGGCCGGCTTGCCGCTTGACGAATCCGCCGATTTTTTGTCCGTTTGCCCGTCGGGCTTCTTTTTGCGCAGCGCCTTCGCCGCTCTGTCTTCGTCCAGCCAGCTGAGCTCGTTCATGTTCGCGTTGTATATCCGTTGACCGGATTGCTTGCTTCGTCTCGAGCCTTCGCCTGGTTTGTTCTTTTTCATCCGGGTCACCTTTCTTCCACAGGATTAGTCATCTGTAACATATGCGTTCACCCAGTTCGCGGTCACACTCTCCCGGAAAAACGGAGAAACATCCATTTTTGAGGCGAATCAACCAATGACCAGTACCAAATCGCCCGGACGAGTCATAAACTGTACCACTCCTAGAAGAAAGGAGGAGACGAAAGCGATGCCTACGACGAACAACGTACCCGATTTGTTGTACGACATGTGGCTCAAAGACAGAAGCCGCGGGTGGGGCGCCGGCATGGGGCGTTCCCATGGCGATCATACGAGCGGCAAACATACGAGCGGCCACCATTCAAGCGGGAAGCACACGAGCGGTCACCATTCCGGAGGTCACCGCACCGGCGGCAGCATCGGTCACCGTACCCACGGGGGCTTGTCGGGCGGCCATCATACGCACGGCAGCCTGAGCGGCGGCCATAAAACGTTCGGCGGCCTGTCCGGCGGCCATAAAACGTACGGAAGCCTGACCGGCGGCGATCGCAGCAAGCATCGCAGCTGCAAGCCGAAAGTAAAACGTCCCGTGCGCAAGCGCCGCAAGAGCGGTTGCGGATGCAAGCGCCGCAAGTGATGATGCGCAGGCAGACGGCCAATCGTCCTTCGCCGAGCGTAAAGGATGGGCGAATGCCGTTACGCCCAAAGTCTCTTCCGCATATCGTATCCCACCAGCAGCCTATCCGTTAAGGATAGGCTGCTCTCCTTCAGGGAAAGGCGGATCCGATCTGTATGGCACTAGCCGAGTTCGATATCGTCATCGGACCTTCCGAGCTGAGCCGGATGAAAAAAAACATATGGAGCGGCACGTTCGTTCGAGGGTATTTGCTTTACGAGGGGCGCCAAGTGCCGATGCGCGTGCGCTACCGGGGAGGACATACGCGGAACTATCCGAAAAAGTCGTACGAAATCCGCATCGGCGGGAAAACGTACCATTTTAATGCCGAATACGACGACCCTTCGATGATGCGCAACGCGCTATCGTTCCGCTTCTTCCGATCGATCGGCGTTCCGAGCCCGTCGACCCGCCACTGCCTGCTGCGCGTGAACGGCCGAAGCGAAGGCGTTTATTTGCTCATCGAAGCGGTGAACCGGTCGTTTTTCCGCAGACGGAAAATACCGGCCGTATCGCTCTTCTACGCGGACAACGACAGCGCCAATTTCTCGCTGATCAGTCCGGAAACGGGGCGGCGCAAATCGTCGCTGTTCGAAGGGTATAAGCAGGTCATCGGCACGAGCGCCGACCGGCTCGCGCTGAAACGGTTCATCCGAAGCATTCACGCGCTGAGGGGCGAACGGCTGCGCGCCCGCTTGCATCGAAGGCTGGATGCGGACAACTACTTGCGCTGGCTGTCCGGCGCCGTTCTGACCGGCAATTACGACGGCTTCGATCAAAATTACGCGCTGTACGAGCACGGACCGTCGCGGAAATACCGGATCGTGCCGTGGGATTACGAAGGAACGTGGGGGCGAAACTGCTATGGCAAACGATGCGCCAGCGACTTGGTGCGGGTGACGGGCTACAATGCGCTGACCGAGGCGGTGCTGTCCGATCCGCGTCTGCGCGCGGCGTACCGCACCCTGCTCGAGAGGCTGCTGGAAAGCGCCTTTACCGAAGCGGGCATCATGCCGATCGTCTACGGCATGCATGAGGCCATACGCGAAAGCATCCATGCGGATCGCTCCCGGCGATGGCCCGCCGAGGTGTTCGACGGAGAACCGGAGCTCATTCGAGCGTATATCCGGGAGCGGAGAGAGATCGTGCGGAAAGAGCTTGCGGAGCTGTAGCCGGCCTGCTGCCTGTGCCATTACCGCGCCAGGCGCCGGACCGAGAGCGCCGGACCGAGAGCGCCGGCGGCCGATTTCCGGAGCTTCGCCCGGCCGGACTTAGCCCGGCTCAGCGCGTGTCCGTCTTGTTTTCCTTGAGCGATTTCGTATGGCGGGATACGTTTTTGTACTCGAGCGGCGACATTTGCGCGATTTGCTTGAATTTCCGGTTGAAATGCGTGATGTTCAAATAGCCGACGTTTTCGGCGATTTCCGTAATTTTCAGCTTCGTCTCCCGCAGAAGCCGCTGCGCCTCCCGAATGCGAAGCGTATTCAAATATTCGGGAAAGCTGAAGCCGGTATACCGTTTGAACAGCCGGCTGAAATGGGAAGGGCTTATATAGTAGTCGGCGGAAATACGGCTTGTCGTTATCGGCTCGCGATAATGCGTTTTGCAAAATTCCAGCACTTCGACGATTTTGCGATGCATATGTTCGGCGGGCGCTTCGCGGACGGTCATCATTTTGCGCGCGGCGAACAGCAGCAGCTGCACGACGAGCGATTGCAGAAACAGCCGCTTGCCGACCTGTCCGGTTTCCACATGCTCCCGGCTCATCTGGAATATGATGTTTTCGGCGTAGCTTTGCTCGTGCAGGTTCAAGGCGAGCATTTTCGTTTCCGCGCGGAACGGGAACAGCAGCGTGTCCAAATATTCGTCGTGAAACGGCCGGAGCAGCGCGTCGTCGAAATAAAAAACGATCCGCTCGTGCTCCGGCCTGCTTGCGTCGATCGTTTTGTGAATATCGTTTTTGCCGACGAACAGCAGGCAGCCCTTTTTCAGCAAATACGTCCGGTCCTCGATATAGTAGTATCGTTCTCCGGACAGCAAATAATAAATTTCGTAATAGTCGTGATAGTGACATTTCGTCATCGTCGAGGGCGCGGTCTTCTTGGAGAAAGCGATTTCAAATTCGGTTTTCACGATCGATCACCCGTTTGTCGCAGTCTGACGGTATGTCGGCCGCAATCGGATTCCGGCGCGGCCGTAACGGAGGAGGAGCGGCGGCAGGGGCCGTGGGAGCGCGAAAGTTCGGGACGGCTTACAGCAATTATAGCAAAGTATCGGGAATAAAGGTAAATATGGCGTAGAGATTGCGGCGAAATCCGCTTACTATAAGAAAAGCTTCTGATCGTAGCCTTTCGATGATGTACATCCGTGTTTTTTCGGTAGCTTGTTCTTGGTAAAGAATGTCGCTCTTCGCTTTAGTACTTTAGCGAAATTAAACATTCTTTATCGATAAGAAAAACGTCTAACGACGTATTTCATGGATGAGCGACCGCGGCTTAGCGGAAGTTTTTCTCTTAAACATTCTGAAACGTTTAAAAAAGCTTCTGTCGAAGCCAAAAACCGGACGCGACGGCACGGAGCCCGGCCGGGTAAAGGCTTCCCCGCTCCGAATGCCGCTCGTCGAACGCCATGGAGGCGATGCTGCGCGGCGAAACGAAATCGCCGGCTGCAAAAGCGCCCGAGCGCCAACGGCGGCCCTAGCGCAATCGGCATGCGCGCCATCCCCTTTCGGGCCGCACCGCTGCCGTCGCCGGAAAGCCGCGGCGCTCATCCGTCGCGCATTTGTTGAAAGCGCTATCATTTTTATCGTTAAAAAGGAGGAATCCGTTATGTTCAAACCATCCAACAAAAGCGTCGCCGTCTCGTCCTGCCTCGCGCTCGCCGTCCTGCTCGCGGGCTGCGCCAATACCGGCGGCGGGACTTCGCCGGGCTCCGGGGAAGCGGGCGGCGAACCGGCCGCGGCGCCAAAGCCGCCAACCGAACCGGTCGAGCTGACGATCTATTCCGCCGGCGGCACGCAGCGGGAAGAATTCAACAAAAATTACGGCGATTATATCGCCAAAAAATTTCCGCACGTCCGCGTCCAATATATTAACCCGCGCGACGGTGACGCCTTCAAGTTCGAAAATTTGCTGCTGATGGGGGTAAACGTCGATTTGTATTACGAATCGATCGGCACGTTTTTCTCCACGCTGCCGAGAACGAAAACCGAATTCGATCTGACGCCGCTCATCAAGCAGTACGGCGTCGACTTGACGCGGTTCGAGCCGACGTTGATCGAAGCGCTCCGACAAAACGGACAGGGGCAAATATGGGGACTGCCGGTTACGACGAACGGCATGTCGCTCTATTACAACAAAGACTTGTTCGATAAGTTCGGCGTGCCGTATTTGAAGGACGGCATGACATGGGAGCAGGTGTACGAGACGGCCGCCAAGCTGGACCGGAAGGACGGCGACAAGACGATCGCCGGTATCGCCGTATCGCCGAGCCACAGCACCCGGATGAACCCGTACTCCGTGCCGTTCGTCGATCCGCAGACGATGAAGGCGACGTTCGCCGACGAACGATGGAAAAGCATTGTCGAGCCGATTTTGAAGCCGGCGGCAAACGCCAATTACCGGGCCAAAATGGACGAGCTGGAAGGAAAGCTGCCTTATTCCGGCGAATGGCTGACGAAGCAGGAGCTGGCCATCTTCGGCGTCTTCTCCGATTGGCAGGTCGTCAGCCCGACACCGGTTCCGTTCGAATGGGACATCGCCGCATACCCGACGACGAAAGAGATGCCGGGAGTCGGCAGCCAGCAATATCCCGTCTATTGGTCGATTCCGAAAACGGCCAAGCATAAAGAGCAGGCGTTCGAGGTGCTGAACTATCTCGTATCCGACGAATATCAGCTGGAGCTGTCCAGGAGGGGCGGCATGACGGTGCTGAACAGCCCCGACGTGAAAAAGGCGTTCGGCCAAAACAGCTTGAACAAGCATAAAAATTTGGCGGCGGCGTACTACAACAAGTTCGCGCCGATCTCGCCCAAGACGGAGGTGGACAAAACGGCGGAAAACGAGCTGATCAAACGGCTGCCCGACCTCGCCTACGGCCGGACGGACATCAACACCGCGCTGCGCCAGGCGGCCGAAGAGGCGAACAAAGCGATCGAGGCGATGAAGCGATGAAGCGATGAAGGACGAAAGGACGCGGGCCTTCCCCGTTATTCCGCCGCGAACGACTCGGGCGGAACGCCGAGCTTCCGGTACAGCTCCGCCAGCCGGTCCGCCGTATGCTGCCACGTGAACCGCTCCCGCACCCGCTCGATTCCTTTCTCGCCCAAGCGGCGCGCGTACTCGCGGTCGGCCAGGACGGCGCATACGTGCCCGACCAGCTGCTCGGCAAGCCGCCCCGGCTCGGCGAGCAGCCCCGATACGCCGTGCTCGATAATTTCTTTCATCCCGCCCGCCGCCGTGGCGACGACCGGGACGCCGGACGCCATCGCTTCGACGTTGACGAGACCGAACGCCTCTTTCTCCGCCGAAGGCACGACCGCGACGTCGGCCAGCCGGAACCAGAGCGGAATTTGCTCGTGCGGCACGAACGGCACGAACCGGACGTGGCCCGGGACCGTTTGCGCCATCCGGCGCAGCTTCCGCACGTACGGGGTGAGCCGGTTCGAGCCGTACGAGGCGCCGCCGACGAGCAGCAGGACGGCGTCCGGCTCCAGCGCCGCGATGGTCGGCATGACCGCCACGAGATGGTGCACCCCTTTGATCGGAATGAAGCGGCCGACGTACAGCACGATTTTTTTGCCCGCCAAGCCCAGCTTCGCCAAATTCGCCTCCCGCCTCGCCTGCTCCTCCGCCGACCAGCGCGAGACGAAACGGTTCGTGTCGACGCCGAGATGGTTGACGACGATTTTGCCCGACAGTGATTCGTCATGGGAAGCGACCTTCGCCTTCAAAAATTCGCTGTTGACGACGATCGCATCGGCGGAGCGGAGGCAAAGGCGCAGCGCGGACGGAGCGATATGCGGCTTCGACAGGAACGTCGTCGAATGGAGGGACAGCACGACCGGCGTTTTCGGGTGCCGTCTTTTCAAGTAGCAAGCGTGCCTCGGACGGTTTTCCACCTGAATGACGTCGGGCGGCTCGCGCTTGATCAGGCGGGAGACGTGCGCGATGTAAGGCTTGGCGGTCGGCCGCACGTAGCGGATTCCGCCGATCGCCTCGCGGGCGGGACGGCCCTTCGTTTTTTTGCCGAACACGACGACCTCGGCTTGCCGGCCGAGCCGCTCCCCCGCTTGCGCGACGACGAGCTCGACCGAGCTGCTTCGGCGGGACGGAACGGGGAACGTGCCCGGAGTAACGAATGCAATCGTTGCGCGGGACATAGTCGATTGACCTCCATATCGTTGCGATTGCTCGGGAGACTTGCGCCTGCGCCTTGGACCTACGGCCGTATCGTGACCGGAGTTCCGATCGGCACCATGCGCTGCAGCTCCAGAACGTCGTGATTGTGCATCCGAATACAGCCGTGCGAAACCATTTTGCCGATGGAAGTCGGATCGTTCGTGCCGTGTATGCCGTAATGCGGCTTGGACAAGCCCATCCAGAAGGCGCCGAACGGCCCCCCCGGATTGGGCGCTTTATTGACGACGGTGAACCGGCCGGTCGGCGTGGCCGTAACCATCCGGCCGATGCCGACCGGGTAAGACCGGACGACGCGATCGTCCTCGAGCAGATGCAAAAGGCGATCGGACAAATCCACGATGATGCTCGTTTGCGGCATTTCGCTGCACCTCCCGGCGAATGGCCGGCCAAGGCGGTCGCTTTCGCGGAAAGCGCGCCTGTTCCGGACGTTACATCATATGCGGCGGCCGGGCGGGCTGCCATTCGAACGCGCAAACAAAGCGGGGCCGTCGTCCCCGCTAGTTGCCGTTTAGCCGGTTTCGCCGGCGGACGCCGCCGCAAGCGCTCGTTCGCACAGATCGAGGCATAGGCGCGCGGTCGCTTCGGCCGGCTTTAGCAAATCGATATGCCAATCGTCCCATTCGTCGCCGTCCAGACAGTCGCTGGCGAAGCCGACCCAGACGCTTTTCACGCCGCAAACCCGCGCGGCGGCGTATAACGCGGCCGTCTCCATATTGACGATTTCGGCTCCGGCCTCGCGCAGCTCCTCGATCAAGCCTCGCGTCTCCCTGTACAGGGCGTCGACGTTCGCCGCCGCCGCAAATCGGACGGTCTCCCCGTCCGCCTCCGCCGCCGCTGCGGTTTCCTTCGCGATCGCCGTCCAGGAAGGATCGCAATCGAGGCTCGTCTCGTCCCGGATATAGGCGCGGCTCGTTCCGTCGGTCAACAGGGCGCGGCTTGCGATGAGCTGCGTCCCTTTGCCGATCCGCCCGACGATCGATCCGGCCGCCCCGAAGCCGACAATCCGTTCGACCCCGAGCTCGGCGAGCTCTTCGACCAGTATCGCCGCCTGCGGGCCGCCCCAGTTGCAGCGCGTGACGATTCCGACCTTGGAGCCGGCGATGTCCGCCTCGTAGACGACAGGCGAGCCCTCGAACTCTTCCATCCCGTAAAGCACTTTGTATCCGACCGGCTCGGCGCCGAATGTCCGTACGAGCAGCTGCGAGCCTTTGTAATCGCGGAAGCAGATGACCGCCAGCTTCCAGTCCGGCGCCGGATGCTGCCGGAAACGGTTTTTCATGACGACCGACGGGCTGATGTAGCGATGCTGCGATGGGATGCTCATGATTCCGGCCTCCGTTTCGTATCGTTTCAAGAATCAGAATCGTTTCTCGGGACGAGCAGCAGCAGCAAATACGAGACGACGATTACGGAGCCGGCCCACCACCAGGCGGCGGCCATGCGGCCGCTGTCGACGGCGACGTAGATGGCGGTCGGCACCGTCTGGGTTTTGCCGGGAATGTTGCCGGCGATCATCAGCGTCGCCCCGAACTCGCCGAGTCCGCGGGCAAAGCCGAGCACGTAGGCGGTTGCAAGCGAACGCCGCGCGAGCGGCAGCAGGACGTGCGTCAGCAGCTGCCATTCGGTCGCGCCCATCGACCGGGCGGCGTCCTGCAGGTCGCGGTCGACCGACGCGAAGCCGACCTTCATCGTTTGATACGCCAGCGGAAACGCGACGACGGCGGCGGCGATCACGGCGGCTTGCCACGTAAATACGATCGGCTTGTCGAACAGCCATTGCGCCAGCTCCCCGAGCGCGCTCCGCCGGCCGAGACCGACGAGCAGCACGAAGCCGACCACGGTCGGCGGAAGCACGAGCGGCATTAAAAAGACCGTTTCGACGAGCGTCTTCCCGCGAAAACGGACGAGGCTCATCCCCCAGGCCGCCGCAACGCCCGCGACGAATACGAAGACGCTCGCCAAAAACGAAACCCGCAGCGACAAAACGACGGGAGCGAGCCATTCGGCGGCGGACATGCCGTTCATGCCGCGTTACCCGCCCGTTCCGAAGCCGTGCTTGCGAAACAAGTCCCGCGCCTCGGCGCTCTGCATATAGTCGAACAGCTTGCGGCTTTGCTCCGGGTGCTTCGTCGCCTTGACGATGCCCAGCACATAAACGGCCGGCGAATGAAGCTTCGGATCGACCGGAAACGCGATCTTCACCTTGTCCGAGGCGAGCGCGTCGGTCCGGTAAACGAAGCCGGCGTCCGCGTTTCCCGTTTCCACGTACGCAAGCACTTGGCGGACGTCTTTGCCCTGCACGAGCTTCGGCTGCAGCTCGTCCCACAGCTTCGCCCCGGTCAAAGCTTCCTTCGTGTAAGCGCCGGCCGGGACGCTCTCCGGGATGCCGACGGCGATCGTTTTCACGCGAGCGCCGGCGAGCTCGGACAGGCCGGCCGGGACGGCGCCGGCATCCTTCGCCGCGACGACGACAAGCTCGTTGCGGACGATCGCCCGCCGGTCGGCGGGATCGACGAGCCGCTTGTCGACGAGAGCTTTCATGTTCGCGTCCGACGCGGAGAAAAACAAGTCGGCGGGCGCCCCCTGCTCGATTTGCCGCTGCAGCGCGCCGGAGGCGCCGAAGTTGAAGGCGAGCTTCGCGTCCTTGTTCTGCCGTTCGAAGCCGTCGCGAATGTCGCTCAAAACGTTCGTGAGGCTGGCCGCGGCCGATACGATCAGCTCGACCTTTTGCGGCTCGGCGTCCGCCTTATTCCCGGCGGCGGGCTCCGGCTTGTCCGCTCCGCACGCGGCGGCCGAAACGGCCAGCAAACCGGCGAGCACGAACCCGATCGTCCGGCGAAGCGACTGGTTGTTCATGGCGTGGCGAATCCCCTTTCCTGATGCACTCTCCGCCATTATACAAAGGGACGCTTCCCGCGTCGACACCCGCTTGTCCGCCGCAAGCGCCGGCTTCCGACCGAAGGCTGCGTTTGGCGGGCTAGATGACCTTCTCAAACGGGAAAACGGCGCAGACGTATCCATTCCGCGCAGTTCCGAAAAAACCTTTCCCGGGCGAGAGACCGGGAGGCGGAGGCCGTCTCCGGTCCGTCGATCAATTCGGCAAGAAGCCGGTGCAAGCAGGCTGGAATCAAAGCGTTGTTCTGTTCGTTACTCATCTTTCTCTCTCATTCCGGATCACGGACCCTAAGTTTAACAAGTCATACTGAAATATTAGTAAGTATGTTTTGGACGTTTCAGGACCGTTTCTTTGCGTATTCCGAAAATTGACGGCATAGGCGATTGTGTAACGTACCGGCGAAAAACGATAGGAACTTGTCGAACCTCGGCCCTCCTTCGGCAAAAGCACAATCAAAGTCCTAAACGTCCGCTAAGCCGGCCGTTTCCAGGCGCTCTTAAGAAAAGCTAGCATCGACGTATTTCAAGGATGAGCGAAAACCGTCGGCTTCCGAAACGTAACGGACGCCACGGCGCTTATTTCGCGAAAATCGGCCGTTTTCCAGTCGTAACGGACACCACTGCGCTTATTTGCTCCGAACCGCCGTCCAAAAGGGGTTTTTCGCCAAATAGTCGAGTAGGTGGGGCCTCGCCTTTCGCGGCTTGAGCCCCTTGCCCCTCACAGATCCGTACGTGCGCAATTCACGCATACGGCTCTTCACTTCA
>NZ_JARBDC010000064.1:0-65235 GCF_036577625.1 Paenibacillus sp. GYB003
AAAGGGCTGAAAAGTTTGCTTTCTCGTTATCTGGAACTTTGTTAACCTTTTGGAAACGCCTAGTGCGGACCCGCATGCTAGGTGTTGTGAGAGGACGGGGGTTAGCCGCCCCCTCCTACTCGATTGCTTCCGCAAGCCGCCGACGATCTGAGAATAATCCGGTTTTTTCGAAACTGGAGTTCATTTACTTTGACGGGGCGGGGACGTATATTCAGTTTACGATCGGCCGAATTTTTAAAAAAAGGATGCGCGAACAGTAGCGGCGGACTATCCGGCGCTGGACGGAATGCCGCGGGTTAACCGGTTACCCGGTATCCGACGGGCAAGTTCGAGATGACCATTTCAATGGGGGGGAGTACAATGAAGGTGTACGGGAAAATCGGGCGGCTGTCGCTCGGCGCATTGTTGACGGCGTTTTCGTTAAGCGGCTGCGGCGGCGGTAAAGACGGGGGCGGCGGATCGGGCGGGGAAACGGCGGCCGCGCCCGTGACGCTTACTTTTTTCGACAAGGCGAACATGACGGAGCCGTTTTTCAAATCGAATGTGGCCGATCCGGTTCGCGCCAAATATCCGCACATCACGATCACGTATATCAAAAACGAGAAGGGCACGACGCTCGAGGAGCTGCTGGCGGCCGGAACCGTTCCCGACATCATTTACAGCGGCTTCGGCGACATGCAGCATTTTCAAAAGCTCGATCTGCCTGCCGATTTGACGCCGCTGATGAAAAAGCACGGCTTCGATCCGGGAAAGCTCGACGCTTCGGCCATCGAAACGGTGAAAGCGTATTCGGACAAGGGCGAGCTGCTCGCGCTGCCGGGAAGCTTCAACGGAGCGGCGCTGTATTACAACAAAGATTTGTTCGACAAGTTCGGCGTCGCTTATCCGAAGGACGGCATGACCTGGGAGCAGACGCTCGAGCTGGCCAAAAAGCTGACGCGGACCGACGGCGGCGTTCAATACCGGGGCTTCCACGCCAACTACGCTTACCTGCTGCAGTACAATCAGCTGTCATTGCCGCTCGTCGATCCGAAGACGGATAAGGCGCTCGTCGGCAGCGATTCGTGGAAACGGTGGTTCGGGACGATGAAAGCGTTTCACGAGATCGAGGGCAACCAGGTGAACGAGAAAACGGTCGACGCGGAGCGGGATTTGTTTTTGACGGATAAGACGGTCGCGATGCGGGCCGGCCAGTTTTTTTTCGCCGCCATAACGCCGACCGGCATGAATTGGGATATGGTATCGCTCCCGACGTTTCCGGAAGCGCCGGGGACGGGCATACAGCTCAACTCGCCGTTTTTCGTCATCGCGAAATCGAGCAAGCATCCGGATCCGGCTTTTCAGGCGCTCGCCGTCGCGCTGTCCGAGGAGGTGCAGCTGAGCAATACGAAAGGCGGAAGGGCGTCCATCCTGAATCTCCCCGAAATCAAAAAGCAGTTCGGCGCGGAGTCCGTCGATTTGAAAGGGAAAAACACGCAGGGCGTCATCAATCAGAAAATCGCCAAAACGAGACCGATTTCCAAGTACGATTCGATCGCGAACGGCGTCATGACCGCCAGGCTCAAAGACGTTTTGACCGGCAAAAGCGACGTCAACACGGCGCTAAGGCAGGCGGAAGAAGAAATAACGAAAAAAATCGCGGAAGAGAAGGCGAAATGACGTCGGTCGCGCCGCGCTTCCGTCGAGCGGTAAGGGAGCTGGAGCAGCGTGGATTACGAATTTTTGTCCGGATTCCATCCGAAAATCATTAACGTCCTGGTGCGCGACCCCGCCTTTTGGGAGGCGGAGCGGTACGTTCGCAAAAACGATGTCACCCAGCTTCACGTTCTCGCGTACGTTTACGGCGGCGAAGGGACGCTCGAGCTCGACGACTTCTCGGGCGCCTTGCATGCGGGATGCATCTTTCAAATTTATCCCGGGAGGCGCATGTGCATAACGAGCTCCCGGGAGCGGCCTTTGTCGTTCTACTCGATCCACTTCCAGTACGGGATCGTTCGCTGGGACGGTATGGAGGGCAGCTTCCGAAGCTCCGCGGCCGGGCCGCTCCCGTTCCCCGATCTGCTGCGGGCCGAGGACGGCTTCGACCTGCAGGACGCTTTCGCTCGCGTGTTTCGCACGTGGAACGAGATGAAGGTCGGATACGAATGGTATGCCAAAACGGCGCTCATGACCGTTTTGGCCAAGCTGAGCTCCGCGTTGTCGTCGCCGGACGGCGCCGAAGACGATTCGAAGCGGCAAATCGCCGCCTCGATCGCCTATATCCGCGACCATTACAAGGAGCCGCTGCAGCGGGGCGATTTGGCGGCCGTGGCCGCCCTGTCGCCGGGCTACTTCAACGTCATGTTCAAACGGCATACCGGCTACACCCCCGTCGAGTACATTACGAAGGTGCGCATCGACAAAGCGAAGCAAATGCTGCACGGGAGCCGCATGCCGGTTCAAAAGATCGCCCAAGAGGTCGGCTACGCCGATTCGTACTATTTTTCCCGGGTGTTCAAGCAGGAGGTCGGACTTACTCCGCGCGAATACCGGAAAGCTTAGCCGAGCGGAACGTTATATCCAAATTCGGTATTGACGGCGAACCGCACTGTCGTGCTATAATCGCACAATCATTCGTTCGCCCGAACCCGGATAAGGAGATGACCCGCTTGGCCCGAAACGCCGCTCCGGCAGCAACGGCTTCGTCCGCTGCCGTTACCGTATTTCCGATCTTGTTCGCCATCAGCATCGTCCATTTGCTCAACGATACGATGCAGTCGACCGTGTCGGCGCTGTTTCCGATATTGAAAGACTCGCTGCAATTGTCGTACAAGCAGATCGGGTTTATCGCCTTCGCCATGAACATGACGGCCTCGATTTTGCAGCCGATCGTCGGCACGTACGCGGATATACGCCCGCGGCCGTACATTTTGCCGATCGGGGTATGCTTTACGCTGGCCGGCGTCGTGGCGCTCGCGCTCGCCCCGAATTTCGCGCTCATCGTGCTGGCCGTCGTCGCCATGGGCATCGGCTCGGCCGTCTTTCACCCCGAATCGTCCCGGGTCGCCTACTTGGCCGCCGGCGGCAAGCGGGGGCTCGCCCAATCGATTTTCCAGGTCGGCGGCAATATCGGCAGCTCGCTCGGACCGATCATGACGGCGGTGCTGTTCGTCCAGGTCGGCCAGCTCGGCGTCATTTGGTTCGCGTTCGCGGCCGTCGCCGGCATCGCGATCCAATATTACGTGGCGGGCTGGTACAAACGGCAGCCTGTCGAGCCGCGCTCGCCCGCCAAGCGCGCCGGCGGAGCGGGACAGCGTCTCGGGACGCTGACGCGCTTCCAAGTGACGGCCGCCATCGTCATTCTCGTGTTTCTCGTTTTCTCGAAGCATGTGTATATGTCCAGCATTACGAGCTTTTACTCGTTTTATTTGATCCACGACTACGGCGTTACGGTCGAGCATGCGCAGTGGTTTTTGTTCGCTTTTCTCGCCGCCTCGGCGGCCGGAACGTTTTTCGGCGGGCCGCTGGCGGACCGGTACGGCCGACGCAACATCATTTGGCTGTCGATCCTCGGGACCGCGCCGTTTTCCATCCTGCTGCCGTACGCCAGCCTGTTCTGGTCGGGCGTGCTGTGCGTCTGCGCCGGCTTCGTGCTGTCGTCGGCGTTTTCGATCATCGTCGTGTACGCGCAGGAGCTGCTGCCGGGCAACGTCGGGCTCGTCTCCGGGCTGTTTTTCGGCCTCGCGTTCGGCCTCGGCGGCCTCGGCTCGGTCGTGCTCGGCTGGGTTGCCGACGCGACCAGCATCGCCTTCATGATGAAGCTGTGCGCCTATTTGCCGCTGCTCGGCCTGCTCGCCGTGCTGCTGCCGAAGGACCGGCAGGCGGCGGCTTGAGCCGGATCGAATATTATATGCGAAAGGCGCAGCCCGAGCGGCTGCGCCTTCTTGTTGTACGCCCAGCATGGGCGTCATCTTTAGGGTGTAAGTCCTGAACGGGGGCTGGCGAGCGCCTACCGTTAGCTAAGGGCAAGGGTGTCTGTCGTGAGGCAGAATCTGAAGGAAGCCGGAGGCAAATGCACGGGCCAAGGTACACGAACCCAATTTGAGGCAATGTCAGTCGGATGAGTTGCCAATACACAACAAAATCCAAAGCCGCCAAGGGCTGGCGTTGTAAACTTGGGTGGTCGCGGGCAGAAAGATGACGTTCTTATCTGGGGAGGCCTGCAGGGTACGCGAAGTGTTTTCGTAACCGCGGTTGAGAAGCCGCGCTGAATCTGCAGGAGTCAGCAGAGGCCATAGTACGGAAGTACGGGACGCCGGAAACCGGAAGGGCCGAACCGAAAGGAGAGAGGAAACCGATGCGTTCGCGTGAAGAGCATAGACAGCCGAATATCTCGCAAGAGAGCTCACAGCAGAGAGAAGCGGTGAAGCCGTCAGGGTATGCTGGAGCGCCGAGTTCTTCACCGGCACAAGTCGCCCCTTCCTCTCGCGAAGTGAAGAACGACTTGCTAGAGAAGATGCTCGAAGGAGAAAACCTTCGGCTCGCATACAAGCGAGTGGTCCAAAACGGAGGAGCACCCGGTGTGGACGGTGTAACGGTAGCCGAGCTACAAGCTTACTTGAAAACCCACTGGGAACAGGTGAAAACCGACCTCCTGATGGGAACCTACAGACCCATGCCAGTCAAACGGGTGGAAATCCCCAAACCTGGAGGCGGCGTGCGGCTGCTCGGCATCCCGACGGTGATGGACCGATTTCTTCAGCAGGCTCTTCTGCAAGTGATGAATCCGATTTTCGACGCACATTTCTCGTGGTACAGCTACGGCTTTCGCCCGGGAAAACGGGCACACGATGCCGTGAAGCAGGCGCAGAGGTATATCCAGAGCGGCCTCAGGTGGGTCGTGGATATGGACCTGGAGAAGTTCTTTGACCGGGTGAACCACGACATGCTGATGGCGAGAGTAGCGCGGAAAGTACAGGACAAGCGTGTCCTTAAACTGATCCGCTCCTACCTGAATGCCGGAGTCATGTCGCACGGAGCGCTGGGGCGAACGGAGGAAGGAACGCCGCAGGGCGGTCCGTTAAGTCCGCTGCTGGGGAACATCCTGTTGGATGATCTGGATAAGGAATTGACAAAACGAGGACTGCGGTTTGTCCGCTACGCGGACGACAGCAACATCTTTGTCGCCAGCAAACGTGCCGGAGAACGCGTCATGGAATCGGTGATTCGCTTTGTGGAAGGAAAGCTGAAACTGAAAGTGAACCGGGACAAGAGTGCCGTGGATCGGCCATGGAACCGTAAGTTCCTTGGCTTCAGTTTCCTGTCGAACAAACAGGCGACGATTCGGCTGGCCCCGAAGACGATTTCTCGTTTCAAAGAGAAAATACGGGAACTGACGAACCGAACCAAACCTGTTCCGATGGAAGAACGGATCCGCCGCTTAAACCAGTACATGCTGGGCTGGATAGGATATTTCCGTCTAGCCTCGGCGAAGAAACATTGCCAATCCTTCGACCAGTGGATTCGGAGAAGACTCAGGATGTGCCTATGGAAACAATGGAAACGGGTACGTACACGTCTCCGCGAACTGCGTGCGCTAGGCGTTCCGGAGTGGGCCGCCCGAATGATGGCCAACTCTCGCCGAGGTCCGTGGGAAATGTCCCGGAACATAAATAACGCCCTTCCAACTCCCTATTGGGAAGTGAAAGGGCTGAAAAGTTTGCTTTCTCGTTATCTGGAACTTTGTTAACCTTTTGGAAACGCCTAGTGCGGACCCGCATGCTAGGTGTTGTGAGAGGACGGGGGTTAGCCGCCCCCTCCTACTCGATTACCGGGAAAACATACCCAAATGAAACTCCGCTGCTTGTCCTTAACGTATACGTGCGTTGGCATAATCGATGATGACGATCTCATTTTCCTCCGATAAACGAACGTTCCCCATCTTCGGTTTTATGCCGTCCCGTGAGATGACATCGGAAAGTTTCACGCCGTATTGACGAAACTTGTCACTCATGACCTTCGTTTTTTTATAATATTCATCCTTGCGTGGAGCCTTTCGATCCATCTTCTTCATTACGACCCAGCCTTCTCCGTAATCAGCGATTTTGCAAAGATGGTTTTTCAGCTCGGAAGGGACGCTGTGGTATAAGTTGACTTCGTTTCGATTGCGCTGTATGCCTTTCCTCATCCTGGCCACTTTTAGCACATAACCGTTATCCAGATCATAGACGATTCTGCATCCAACGGGGCGAATAACGGATTTCGATTACAGGAACATTAAATGCGGGAAGGAAGGAGGGCAAATGAAAACAAAAAATGAAATTAACGAATGTATTGGGGAGTGCGAACGAGCATTTACGAATCTCCGCAATGCTTTGGCACAGGTTCCGGACGGTCCGGGAAAAATCGTATTGGGAAATGCCGCCGATAATTTAGGTGCGTGCATTCAGGAGTGCCGCAATGCGCTGAATCAAATGTAAATTCAGTGTGGACGCCACGACCAGGCGTCTTTTTGCGCATTGGGTATGCCCCACGGGGTCCCGATGCCCGGACAAGAGGCTGGGGGACAGGTGCGGATTCGGCCCGTTCCACAGCCGCTTGCACCGATCCCACATCTCACGGTATAGAGGAAAAGCAAACCCATTGCTCCGAGGAGAATGTGCTTGCTTTTCCGGGATCCGTTAACGCTGCATGATTGGATCGTGGAAGATCCGCTCCATCGCATTCATTCCGGCAAAGTCCCCGGAATCATGACAAACGGCTTCATGACGGGAAGAGCGGTTTGCCGGATATGCGGTTATGCAAAGATCATCTCCCGCCTTTCGGATGGAGTGAATATGAACGTCCAAGGCGTCATCCATTTTTTCGACATCGGCACCGCCGAAAGGAGTCAGGGAATTCCTTCCTCCCAGAAGCTTCGGAGCGATGTAGATCACCCATTTGTCTATCAGACCGGCGCGAAGAAGAGAGCCGTTTATTTCGCTTCCCCCTTCCACCAACAGATCGGTGATCCCCTTTTCGTACAATAGGTCTGCCAAAGCGCGAAGGTCGAGTCCGTCCCGCCCTTCCGGAACAAACAGGATTTCGATCCCTCTCTGCCTTAACTCGTGCGCTTTGGCCGAATCGGCCCCTTCCTTCGCCGCGACCCATGTTTTCGCTTCGGTGCAATCGGCCACATGCGCGCTGACGGGCAGCCGCAAGTGCGAATCCAGTATAACGCGGACGGGATGCTTCCGATTGTCCGGCAATCGGGCGGTGAGCCGGGGATTATCCGCCAAAACCGTTCCGATTCCGACCAGTATCGCGTCGACTTCGCTTCGCAACCGATGGACCTCACAGCGCGCCTGCTCGCCCGTTATCCATTGCGAATGACCGGTTTGCGCAGCCAGTTTGCCGTCGAGAGTCATCGCCACCTTGGAAATAATGAACGGCCGCCGTTGCGTCATATTCAGCACAAAACGTTCATTGAGCCGTTCAGCCTCCGCCTTCATTACCCCTACCTCCACTTCGATCCCATGCCGCCTCAATATTTGAAATCCGCGCCCGGCCACAAGAGGATTCGGATCCTCCATGGCCGCAACTACGCGACGGACTCCAGAGCCGCAAATAAGCTCTGCGCAGGGCGGCGTTTTCCCGTAATGGGAGCACGGTTCCAGCGTAACATACAAGGTAGCGTCTTTGGCATGCTCGCCGGCCATGCGGAAGGCGTGTACCTCGGCGTGGGGTTCACCCGCCTTTCGATGGACTCCCGTGCCGACAATTTGTCCTTCTTTGACCAAAACGGCGCCGACAACGGGATTCGGCGATGTTTTTCCTTTGCAGGTTGCCGCCAGATCGAGTGCGATCTTCATAAAAGGCTCGTCCGTCTTCATTCCCGTTACCCCCCTCACGATCCGTGATCCAGGCTTTGCATCTGTATGCCGGGGGGGAGATGGCCCGATTTGGCAATTTTGGTTGCCAAATAACGTCTATTGTATTTGGACGGCTTTCCCCAAATCGGGTAATGATCGTTGGTGGACAGCCCTTGTTCTTGCAACGATTGCAATTTTTTAGGATTGTTCGTAATCAGGGTCACGGGCTTGGGCCGCAAGTAGCGAAGCACCCGTATCGCTTCGTCATAGGAGCGGTGATCGTCCGAAAACCCTAGTGCGACATTGGCTTCCACCGTATCGTACCCTTCTTCTTGAAGCACGTACGTCAAAGATTTGGCGAATAAACCAATTCCGCGTCCTTCGTGGTCGGCCAGATAGAACAGGGCACCGCTTCCGTTGTTCACCATCATGGACATGGAACGCCGCAATTGAAAGCCGCAATCGCACCGCTTGCTGCCGAATATATCTCCCGTATGGCAAATACTGTGCATCCGAACGAGCGTTTGCTCCGCGTTGGCGAAATCGCCGTAGACTAATACGGAGGATTGCTGATAGGACGCGAGATTCATCTGGGGAAGCACGGCGAGAAGATCTTCTTTTTGCAGCATGCTTTTCTCGATCTTTAACCATGCGTACCACTGGAACATTATTTCCCGATCGTCCAATTGAACGGGAAGTCGAACCGGACCGACCAGGCCGATATCCGGGCGCCCCGGTTCCCTAAGAATGGTCAGCTTGTCCGCCAACACGCTTCTGACTAGTCGTTTCATCATTGAATGTTCCGCTCCTTTATGAAGGAAAAGGAAGCAAGCGTTCCATTTTCGTCTCCTCCATGGATATGAGAATATCTCCGCAATCGGTTCCGGGGTACTAAGAGCTACGACATGACCAACGGGCGGAATTCCTGTTTTTGAAGCGGCTCGAACAATGCCGCCTTGCCGGGAAACCGATCGGACTGGCAGTAATGGAGGCCGGCGACCTGCCAGCGCCGCAGAAACTCGTCGATCACGTCGTAATGGCTGCCCAGATGAAGGCGCACATACGGCGCAGGCGCAGCCTGATTGAAGAGCGATGCGCATAAAAGCGTACCCGTGGCATAAAACAAGTCGTCGCGGAACAGGTCGATGCCGTTTTCGAGCGCTTGATATACTTTCGGCACCTCGAATAGCATGTAGGAGGTCGAGGGACCGACGCAAACGCTCTCGTTCGGCCAGCCCATTGCCTCGACCAGCTTTTGTCGCACGCGCTCCTTCTGGCGGGTGTAGAACATCCCGGTTTCCAATGTCCATTCGGCGGCTTCCCGGGTTGCAAGCCATGCGCACATCACTTCGGCGTTGTGAGTGTTGCAGTGGTACCGGTTTATCCACGACTCCCGGGCCAACCGGCGCAGCAGCATGGGCGAAGTTGTAATCGCGGCGACACCCATCGTGTTGCAGCTGAACTGTTTGCCGAAAGGTCGGGTCGCCATCCATCTCTCGAACATTCCGGATTGCACGATAGGGTTATCGCCTTCATTCTCGTCAAACAGATTCAATACGCTTTTCAAGGTGTTGACCACCGGAACACGCGGGTCGTGGACGTTGTAATAGGCGTCGTCGATCAGCAAATATCCCGATTCCTCCGCGCAAAGCCGGAGCAAATAGGCGGTTGCATCCGTCGGCCATTGCATTCCGGTCGGGTTGTGCTGCGGATTGCTCACCGCAATACCGATATGGACGTCGCGGCGCTGTCTGAGCTCCTGGACGACCGAGTCCCACTCGTTCAGATCGGGGAGCCATCCGTGTTTGGGACGAATCGGAAGATAGACGATGTCAAATCCGACATCCTTGAAAATCCCCCTGTAGTCCCACGACGGAGTAGGCACAAGCGCGACCGGTTTTTTGCCGGGATGCAGCTCCCGGGAATGGCGGATCGCGATTTTGGCCAGATCGTACATCGCCATTCTCGTGGTCATCGCCAGGCATCCGACATCGATGTCAAGCCCATTGCCGGCCCGGCGGTCTTCAAGCTCGTGTTCACTGATAATCAGATTACGCATGAACGTACGATGCCGCTGAATTCCGTAGCCGCACTCGGCATATCCCATCATCTCGCGCGTGAAGGTAAACTTGTTGAGAAATTCCAGGAAGCGGGGACTTACGCCGTTCCAATGCTCGCCTTTGACGGCGTAAAGAACCGGTCCGTGAGGCGATCCCGCTTTGACATACTCGTCGTAAAGCACTTGCTCCGGCGAACATTTGCGAAGCTCGTCAGACTCGTTGGCGAGATGATCGGCCGCTCCCGCGATATGGCTCCGAAGATGCGACGGCTGTACGCTTGCATGAATTTTCATATGAATATCCCTCCCTTGTTTTAGGCCAGGCCGTCGCCTGGCGGCTTGTCCGGAAAACGGATTTTCCCGGCTGCTTGTTCCTCCTCCGTATTATGGCGTTTTTAACGCGAGCGGCGCATCCCCCCTTTCAATGTCTTGGCAGAAAACGCAAAAAGCCTCCGTCCACTTTAATAAATCCATAAATAGAAAGATAGACGGAGGCTTCCGTCGTATTCGGCAGCTGGCTGGCATCGCGGCGGCAGATCGGCCCGCTTTAGCCCCTGTAGCTTTGCGTCGCCACTTTTCAGTGGGTTTGCTATTATCGTACGAAGTATTCAATTGTCAATCTATTCAGAATATACTACGTTTTCCATTGAGAATCGATAGGTCTTGTGTTTTATATTTCTGAGAGTTATTGTAAAATATAATTTTCGTTGCTCCGGTATGGTTAAGAACTGAAATTTACGTTCGGGAGGAAAAGTCCGATGGGAAACGAGCTGCGACTTGTAAGGCCGTCCGCCGAATACCGCGACGCTTACCTATCGTTTTATAACGAATGGCTGGGGAGCGGGGAAAAGATGGTGCCGTGGGTGATCGCAAGAGACCCGTCCGATTTCGCGGCGATGCTCGACTATTTGTTTTCGCAGGACAGCGAGGAAAAGCTCGACGACCCGAATTGGGTGCCGCATTCGACGTACTGGCTGATCGACGGGAGGAACGAAGTCGCGGGCGTAACGAACATTCGCCATCGGCTGAACCGGAAGCTGCTGAACAGCGGCGGGCATATCGGCTACGGCATTCGTCCGTCCGCGCGGCGGAAAGGGTACGCGACCGCTCTGCTTGCGCTTGCGCTGCAAAAGGCGAGGGAACTCGGCATTTCCGACGTTCTCGTCTGCTGCGACCGGAACAACGTCGGCTCGGAAAAAACGATATTGAAAAACGGGGGCGTATTCGAGTCGGAATATACGGAGGAGGACGGCGGCGCCGTCAAACGGTTTTGGATCGGTCCATAAGGCGCAGGAGAAAATACAAACAAACGTGTGAGTATATTTATGCCTTTATATTAAGCAATGGATTGATTATTACGCAAACGTGTGCTATTTTGAAATTGTACAGAAGCTGCGGAGGCTTGGAAAACGATGGTTACTATCAAAGATATTGCGAGAGCCGCAGGCGTCACGCATTCGACCGTATCCCGCGCTCTCAACAACGAAGCCGGCGTCAGCGAGAAGATGAGGCAAAAAATCGCCGATATCGCGAGGCAGATGAACTATGTTCCGAATGTGGCGGCCAAACGGCTGATTCGTAAAAAAACGAATTATATCGGTCTTATTTGGCCGAGAATGGAAGGGCTTTTCTTTTACAATTTGAGTCTGGCGTTGCATAAAGAGGGCAAAAAACGAGGCTACGATGTCATCATGACGATGGCCGATCCGGTAGAAGCGCTTCGCAGCTTCAATCAGTTGATGGTCGATTACGTCGTCTATTGGACCGGCTTCATCGACTGGGTCCCTTCGTTCGACTTTATCAAGGAGGCGGAACGATTCGACGGAAAAATGATTTTGCTTGGCGGAGGAAAGATGGAAGGGGCTCATTCGATCGAAATCAACCGAAGAGGCGGGATATACGAAGCCGTACGCTATTTGGCGGAACTAGGGCACCGTTCGATCGGGTTTGTCGGTTACCCGTCATTGGACAAATTCAACGGCTATATGCAAGGGATCACGGAATTCGGGCTGAATTACCGTCCGGATTTCATTGTCAATTCGACCGAATCTTCGAAGGAACAGGCATTCGAAGCGTTCATCGACAAGTCGGACAGGCCGTCCGCGCTAGTCGTCGATTGCCAAGGTACGCTCGTCTGGCTTAACCGGCTGTTGAAGCGGCATCGCTTGCACATTCCGGACGATATGTCGCTCATCGTTTACGATGACGTACCGGAGATGGAGATGTTCGATATTCCGCCCACGACGGTCGGTCCTTCGATCGATCGGCTTGTCGACCGCTCGCTGGAACTGCTGCTTCCGGGCGCTGCTACGGAACGGGCGGATGGGGACGAAGACGGAGCATGGACGCACGAAACGATGGAGCCGACTTTGACGGTGCGCCAATCGACCCGCGAAATCCATAACGGATAAGAGGGAAGTCGATAACGGCCATGGCCGTCTTTTCAGCCGGTCGGAAATCGATTGCTACCGTATGGAAGCGGTTGCAGAACAATTGACGCGCTTTGCCGCGAAAGGGGGGATGCCCGGCATTCAATACGATGATGACTGGCTGTCTTCAATCGAAAACGCGAACACCATGCAGGCGGAAAGTGATATTGCAATTCGCCACTTCGGAACGAACGGAGGACGACTATGTTGAACAGAAAGGTATCGGCCATAGCTGCCGGAACTGCGCTGATCGCGCTGCTGTCTTCTTGCGGAGGAAGCTCGGGCGGCAACGCCGGCGACGCGAACCCGAAAGAGGCCGGACCGGCGCCATCCAAGATCGATACGGACAAGCCGCTTGAAATCGTGTTTCATACGAACAGCGGCGATTCGGAAGAAGCCTTTAACGATTTGTACGGAAACGCACTGCGAAAAAAGTTCCCGAATTGGACGATCCGGTATGTTCAGTCCAAAGCGGGACAGACGCTTCCCGAGCTTCTTGCCCAAGGGCAGCAAATCGACGTGCTGTACGCATCCGCTCCGTACTTTTTCCAGCTCGTAACAAACGTCAATATGCAGTACGACATGACGGAGCTGGCCAAGACGCGGCAAGTCGATTTAACCAAATTCGAGCCGACGTTAATCGACGGTATCCGTTCGTCCGGCGACGGCAAGCTGTACGGATTGCCGATCACGAACATGAATCAGGTGTTGTTTTATAACAAAGGGATATTCAACCAATTCGGCGTGCCGTATCCGAAAGACGGGATGACTTGGGACGATGCGCTGGAGCTGGCGAAAAAAGTAACCCGGCGCGAAGGCGACCGGCAATACATCGGCTTGGCGGCTTCGCCGGCCCACATACTTGGTTCGAACCAGCTGTCCAAGCCCTATACCGATCCGGTCACGGATAAGCCGACGTTTCAGGACGACGCCTGGAAGCAGTTGATTCGGACATTGTTTCTTGCCCCGGCCGAAGACGAAGGATATAAGGCGAGGGCGACCGAGCTGAAGCGGATTCCGTACCGGCTGGAGCTGACGAACTCGCAGGAGCTGGCGATGTTTGTATTCAATTCGCAATTTCCGTTCATCGTGCCGAAAGATATGGAAAAAATCGAGTGGGACCTCGTCTCGCTGCCGACGTTCAAGGAAAAGCCGAAAGTGGGCTCTCAGGCGGCGCCGGTCGTGATGGGCGTTACGAGCTCGGCCAAAAACAAAGAAGCGGCAATGGAGGCGATCGCGTATTTGACCGGCGCCGACATCCAAATGTCGTACTCGAAGAAAGGCATCATGCCCGTCATCGACGAGGCTGCGGTCAAAAAAGCTTATGGTTCGGAATCCGCCTTCAAGGACAAAAACTGGCAAGCCGTCTTCTACAACGAATTCGCGCCGATGGCCAAAAAATCGAAGTACCAACTGCTTGTCGAAGGCAAGCTGACCCCGAATATCGTCGACGTTGTAACCGGCAAAACCGACCTGAATACGGCGCTCCGCAAATCGGCGGAAGAAGCTGAGAAAGCGATCGCCGAGGAAAAGCAAAAATAATTTCAATGTTGCCTGGAGGTGCAGCGATGGATCAGACAAGAAGAAAGCTGCTTGCTTCGCTGGGTATGGCGGGGGCTGGCGCCTTGTTTTCCAGCTCGATAAGCGGGGCGGCGGACGGGGTGTTCGGAAATTCGGTAACAGCCGTCGTATACGGCGGAGGCGGGTGCGCTCCGATACCTGATGCGGAAACGTGCGCAGCGATGTTTGTTGCGGACATTCGGTCGATGACGGACGTATGCGCATCCGCGGCATATTACGTACTTGACGGCGGAAAGGAAGGCTTTTTTCGATACGATGCCTCGGACACGAACTCTGCCGACAACGGAGGAACCGTATTGGTGACGGCTGCCGGCCATAGACTGAAGCGGGTCGTCACCGATGGCATCGTGCAAGTATCGTGGTTCGGCGCACGCGGCGACGGCAATGCGGACGACACCGATGCGATCCAGGCCGCGATCGATTTCGTGTCCGGGAAGAAGGACGGCGGTACGGTATATTTCCCGCCGGGTACGTATATTGTCTCCCCGACGATGACAAGACGGATCGTGCTTCGCAGCAACGTGCATGTAACGGGAAGCCGCAATGCAATCGTCAAAGTAAAGCCCGATGCAGGCAACTACTTGACGGTTTTCGGGCCGCAGAGCAATTCGACGATGTTGAAGAACGTATCGATTTCCCAAATATGCATCGACCAGAACGGAACGAACAACACGACGGGGTATGTGCAAGCGGGGGCGAATGCGGGGGCGCAGTTTGCGGTTATGGCTTTCCGATTCGAGGGCGTTACGATCGACAACGTCCGGTTCGAAACGGCATCCGGCATCAATACCGTCGTGTTGAACGGAAGCGGCTCGCGAGAGGCGGTTGTCCGCAACTGCTACTTCAAATTCGTTCGGGCGAACGGCGCGCCGAATTACGACCATGCTACCGTCTATTTCAACTGCGATAATCATTATGCCGTGAATAACGTATTTGTCGCGGACGTTGGCGATAAGGCATATGCTGCCATCGAAACGCATAACGGACTGAGCGTAATATCCGGCAATGTAATGGAAGGGTACTGCACGGGTGTAAACGTATGCAGCGCCAGCACCGGCCAGCCGATGGCGCGGGCGTCGTCCGATATTACCGTAGTCGGAAACACTATCGGTCGGACGAATCACGGCATCCGGTTATGGCCGTTTACCGGGCAACGTTTAAGCAATGTGACCATTGCCGCCAATACGATATCCGTCGCTTCCGCCGATCACCGGGAAATGACGAGTTCTGCGATCAGTATCGTTCCCGAAGGGGTGAATCAAACGTTAAGCGGCACGGTCGACAATTTGACGATATCGGACAATACGATCCGATTTCAGGTCGAGCCTGAAGCCAGGACGATGTCGGAATCGTTCGTCTATGCGATCGGGTTGGCGTCGTACGGTCATGTTCGAAATGTAAGCGTATACAACAATTCGATCGTCGGAGCGCCGCTCACCGCCATTCGGGTCGGAATCCGCAGCGTCCCGTATACGTACGAGAATATTCAATTGAAGCACAATATGATCGTCGATGCGGGAATTTACGCATTTGCCGCCAATGCCGGTTTTCGTAGCGCTATTTTTTTGGACGGACATTTAAGTCGCGTATACGCCGATGACAACGTCATTGTCGACACCGGCGAAACGATGAGAGGCTTTCAATCGTTTTATACGAATTCGATGAACGGCGCTTCGTTCAACGACGTTTCGATCCGAAACAATAAAGCGACTGCCAAACAAGGCGGCTACCTTCTAGCAATCCAGGCAGGGCAAGTCGATACGGGAAGCAAAACCGCGACGCATTACAGCGAGTCGATCCCGCCTTCGGCGAAAATGTCCGTCGAGTTGGGAGACGTAATCGTCCTTACGGGTCCGCTGACGACCGGACAATATTACGGTTACCGCGTCGGGAAAGCGGGAACGTTCGGAACGACCGGAAGTCTGACCGCTACCGGCGCGGGCGGAAACCGATATATCTCCGTAAGCGACGCGAGCGTGCTGGGTGTCGGCGACGTAATCCGGATAGCGGGTCTCGGCACAACGGATTTCAAAGTCATTTACGCTTCCGGAACGACCATCATGCTTGACACGGTTTTGAGTGCATCGGTCACCGACGCCTTCGTTACATATTCGGCGCCGGTATTGAATCCGTTCGGTCAGCTGGCTTGACGGTATACGTACATGCGAGCTACTACGGCCTCTCTCAATCGCGCCGCGGAGGAAGAGGCCCGTGATACATATTCAGGTTGCATTCGATCCGCCCGTTGAACAGCTTCCGCTTCTTGTCGGCGTGTTTGCCGAAATAATGCTCGAACTGCTTGCTCGGGCTCAGGGCGAACAGCGACCAGGTCGGCAAGTTGGCGAACACCGAGCCGAGCTGCCGGACCGCCTTCTCGACCTCGTCCTTCGAGCCGATCCGTTCCCCGTACGGCGGATTCGTGACGATGCAGCCGTAATCGCCGGCCGGCCACAGCTTCGCGACCGGAGCTTGATGAAACTTCAGCTCGCCGGCGAGGCCGGCTTTTTTCGCCGCCGCTTCGGCGACCTCGATCGCCGCCGGATCGATGTCCGAGCCGACGATGTCGAGCGGCTCGTCGTCTCGCAGCAGGTCGTACGCTTCTTCCCGCGCTTCGTCCCACAGCGCCCGGTCCAGCGTCGGCCACGCCTCGGCGGCGAATTCCCGGCGCAGCCCCGGCGCGATGTTCCAGCCGATCATGGCCGCCTCCACCGGTATCGTCCCCGACCCGCAGAACGGATCGACGAGCGGCCGGCCGGGACGCCAGCGGCTGAGCAGCACCATCGCGGCCGCCATCGTTTCCTTCAGCGGCGCTTCGGTGATGAGCTTGCGATAACCCCGCTTGTGCAGGCCGGGTCCGGTCGTATCGATCGTAAGCGTCGCGATGTCGCCGAGCAGCGCGACTTCGATGACGTAACGCGGGCCGTCCTCCGGAAACCACTCCGTCCCGTAGCGCGTTTTCATTTTTTCCACGACCGCTTTTTTCACGATCCCTTGGCATGCCGGCACGCTCGACAATTGCGACTTGTGCGAGCGGCCTTCGACGGGAAAGGCGGCGTCTTCCGGAATCCAGTCCGGCCAAGGCAGCGCCTTCGTTCCTTCGAACAGCTCGTCGAACGTCGTCGCCGGAAACTCGCCGAGCTTCAGCAGCACCCGGTCCGCCGTCCGCAGCCATAAATTGGCCCGGGCGATGGCCGACTTGTCCGCCTGAAACATGACTTTGCCGTTTTCGACCATGACGTCGTCGTAGCCGAGCTCGCGCACCTCGCGGGCGACGATCGCCTCGAGTCCCATCGGCGCGGTTGCGATCAATTGCACTTTATCCACGTGACAGCTCCAATCCATCCTAGATGTTTAACGGCGCCGGGCGCGCTCCCCCGGGCGACGCGGGCGCCGATTTTTTCGGGAGGCGATATCGGTACAATGTATTGTGTCCGTCCGGGCGAAACCATACAATTAGTATAGGCGAAACGCCGGAAGGATACAAACGCCGCGGAAGGCGGCGGGGAGCGGAGGACGACATGGAGGATCGGTATTTTCAAACGGCGGACCGGTACGTCGAATCGCTATACGAAGCCGATGGCGATCTGGAACGCGTGGCCGAGTCGATTCGGGAGCGCGGAATGCCCGAAATCAGCGTGGCGCCGGGCTACGGCAGATTGCTGACGATGCTCGTGCGCTTGTCGGGCGCAAAGCGCGTGCTCGAAATCGGAGCGCTGGGCGGCTACAGCGGCATTTGTCTCGCCAGAGGGCTCGGAGCGGACGGCAAGCTCGTCTCGCTCGAATTGAAGGAGGAGTTCGCCGCCGTCGCGCGCGCGAACGTCGAGCGGGCCGGCTTCGGAGGGAAGGTCGAATACCGGATCGGCGAGGCGCTGGCGAGTCTGGAGCGGCTTAAGGACGAAGGGGCGGCGTTCGACTTTTTTTTCATCGACGCGGATAAAGGGAATTACGTCAATTATTTGGACTTCGCGATCCGGCTGGCGAATCCGGGCGCCTTGATTCTGGGCGACAACGCTCTGCTGCACGGGAAAACGTTCGATCCGGGGGCGAACGGCGAATCGGCTCGAGTCATGCGCGAATTCAACCGGCGCATCGCCACCGATCCGCGGCTGGAAAGCACGATTTTGCCCGCCTACGACGGCTTGTGCATCGCGCGGGTGAAAGGGGCGTCGTCGTGATGCGCATCCGCTACGATCGCTTTCCCGGAGGCAAACGCAAGGCGGTCGCGCTGAGCTTCGACGACGGCCGGATCCACGATCGCCGGCTCGTGGCGCTGTGCAACGAGTACGGCCTGCGCGGCACGTTCCATTTGAATTCGGGCTTTCTGGGCCGGGACTCGTACGTCGAAGCTTCGGAAATCGCGGCCTTGTACGCGGGGCACGAAATATCGGCGCATACGGTCGATCATCCGTTTCTCGACATGTCGCCGCCGGACCAGATCGCCAGGGAAATTACGGCGGACCGGGAGGCGCTCGAGGCGCTGGCCGGCTATCCGGTGCGCGGCATGAGCTATCCGTTCGGCACGTGGAGCGAACGGCTCGTCGGCATGCTGCCGGCGCTCGGCATCGAGTACGCGCGCACGACGAGAAGCCACGGCGCGTACGACCTGCCGTCCAACCCGCTGCTGTGGCATCCGACCTGCCACCACAAGCAGATGGTCGAGCACGCCGCGGCGTTCGTCGAGCAGCAGCCGCGCCATTCGCGGATGCAGCTGCTTTACGTGTGGGGCCACAGCTACGAGTTCGAAAACGACGGCAACTGGGATTTGGTGAATCGGTTCGGCGAAACGATCGGCGGCCGGGACGATATTTGGTATGCGACCAACGCCGATATCGTCCATTACATGCGCGCCTTGAACGAGCTGCGCTTCTCCGTTTCGTGCCGGCTGATCCATAACCCGTCGGCGATCCCGGTATGGGTGAGCGCGGAAGGCGATGCGGTCGAAATCGCCGGCGGCGCGACGGTCAATTTGTCCTGACCGAAGCTTGTACATGGCTACGGCAGAAGGGGCACCCCACCGTTTGGAGCTATCGAACCCGCAGCGGTCAAGGGCGCCCTCTGTCGACGGCCGCCGTCCGTTTGATCAACGTTTGGCGCACCCACAGCGCATTGGCGGCCAGCATGACGGTCGCGATCAGGAAAATGCCGCGAATCGTAATGAGGCCGGACAAGGCCCCGCCGACGGTCGGGCCGATCATGTTGCCGAGGCTCAGGAAGCTGCTGTTGAAGCTGTACGACCGGCTCTCCATGCCTTCCGGCGTATATTTGCGGATCAGCGCGTTCACCGAAGGCAGCAGGCCGCCCATAAACATGCCGAGCATAAACCGCGCCGCGAACAGCTGCCATACGTTTTGGACGAGCGCCTGCGGAACGAACATGACGGCCGCGCCGACAAGCGACAGCCCGAGCACGCGCTCCTGGCCGATCCGGTCTCCGAGACGGCCGAGCAGCGGAGAGGCGATCATGTTGGAAAAGCCGGTGATCGAGCCGACGAGTCCGGAGAAAAACGCCAGCATTTCCCCTTCGCCGTGCAAATGCTGCACGAACAGCGGAATGAGCGGCATCGAGCTGAGCATCGAAAACTGGATCAGAAACGTAACCGTAAACAGCGACGTCAGCTGCGGAATTTTGCCCAGCTCCTTCAGGCCGGCCACGATGGAGACGTTCGGCTGCTTGGCGGCTTTGCCGGCATCGAATTTTTCTTTGACGACGACCATCGCCAGCACGGAGGCGACGAACAGCAGCGCTCCGGTTATGTAAAAGATCGGCCGGAAGCCGACCCATTCCGCGAGCAGCCCGCCGATAAACGGTCCGAGAATGCTGCCGGCCGTCCCCCCGGATTGCAGCGTCCCCATCGAAAAGCCCATTTTCTCCCGGGGCGTGTTCGTCGACATAAGCGCGACCGCGGCCGGCACGAAGCCGGATATCGTACCGTTCAGCATGCGCAGCAGGAACAGGTGCCATACGTTTCCCGCGAAGCCCATCAGCGTCATGACGAGCGCCATGCCGAAGCCGGAGCGGAGCAGCATCACTTTGCGCCCGTGCCGGTCGGCGAGCTTGCCCCATAGCGGCTGAAACAAAAACGAGGTGACGAAGTTGCCGGCGAAAATGACGCCGGACCAAAAGGCGACTTTGCCCGGATCGGTAATGCCGAGCTGCTGAATATAGAGGGGCAGGAACGGAATAATCATCGTCATCCCCGCCATGACGAGAAAGTTTCCGAACCATAATACAATCAAGTTTAGCTTCCAGTTGTTCATGGCGATTCACTCCTTGCCGTTTACCCGATCGCCGGTTGCGGCATTTAGTCAGTTCCGGACCCCCGCGCGGCGCTTTGCGGGGTTGCTTCGCATACCGTCCATTATAGCATGTCCGGCGCGCGGAACCACCTTCGTGAATGGTCGATCGAAAAACATAGATATTGCTAAAATAGTTATAAAGTCCTATCATAGGAAAGTGACAAATAGCGCCAAAGATCGGGCGAGACCGACCTGTTCCGTCCGGTAACGGTGCAGGGAGCGCCGTATTTTCGAATATGCTGTCGGCTGTGGAGAGGAGTCGCATATGGCCGGGAACAACACTATGTCGAAGGAAGTCGGACCGCTTCTTGACGGCGCCTTCGACCGCGCCGCGGGCGGGCAAGCCGATGCGGCTTGCGTCGGACAGGACAACAGACCGTTTCGCAAATATAAGGAGATGCGGAGCCTGCTGGCGGAAAAATCGCTCAACTTGATCGCCGTCAGCTCGTCCGATTGGATGATCCGTTACGTTTCCCCGGCGATACGCAAGCTGCTCGGATTCACGGCGGAGGAAGTCGTCGGACGAAAGCATACCGACCTGCTGCATCCCGACGATGCGCCCGACGCGGACCGTTTGCGGGAAGGATCGGTTACCGTAACGAGCCGGTACCGGCACAAGGACGGACGATACATCTGGTTCGAGTGCACGTATCGGACCGTTCCGGCGGCCGACGGAACCGTCGAGTCCGTATTGTCGTTTTGCCGCGACATTACCGAGCGGAAGGCGGCCGAGGAACGGATGGAGCTGCAGACGGAGCAGTACCGGCGGCTGATCGATCATTTTCCCGATGCGGTGCTCATCTCAAGCAGGCGCAAAGGGCTGTACATGAACCGGGCCTGCATCAAGCTGCTCGGCGGCGTTACCGGGGAAGACGAACGGACGCTGCTGCGCGATCCGTTCCGCTTCGTGCCGCTTCCCGAGCCGCAGCCGAACGCGGCTGCGCCGGAAGCGGGCGCCGTTTCCGACGAAGGCTTCCGCGAAATCCGGCTCACCCGGCTAGACGGCCGGACGATCGAAGCCGAGGCGCGGTCGGCAGCCGCGGCGTTTCAGAACGAGCAGGCCGTCGTTACGATTATCCGCGACATTACCGAACGGAAAAAAACGATGGAAATGCTTTACCATTCGGAGCGGCTGTCGGCAGCCGGACAGCTGGCGGCCGGAATCGCCCACGAAATCCGCAATCCGCTGACGGCGATTCGCGGCTTTCACCAGCTGATCCAGTCGAACGGGCCGAAGAAAGACTATTTCGACATCATGTCGGCCGAGCTGGACCGGATCGAAATGATTTTGACCGAGCTGCTCGTCCTGTCCAAACCGCAGGAGGTGAAATTCCAGCGGGCCGATATCGTGGCGCTGCTCGCGCAGGTGATCGCTTTGCTGGAGACGCAGGCGATCATAACCGGCGCCAGACTGCTCATCGAATGCGAGCACAGCGCGCTGTACATCCGGTGCGACGCAAATCAGCTCAAGCAAGCGTTCATCAACCTGATCAAAAACGCGATCGAAGCGATGCCGGACGGGGGAGACGTGACGATCGCGATCGTGCCGGAACGAAGCAAGCTGGTCATTCTCGTGACGGACGAAGGACCCGGCATACGGGAGGAGGAGCAGTCCCGGATCGGCCAGCCGTTTTATACGACGAAGGAGAAGGGGACCGGACTTGGGCTCATGATTACGCAGCGCATAATCGAAAATCATCGGGGAACGATGAAGATCGAAAGCGTCGCGGGCGAGGGCGCCACGTTCCGAATCGAGTTTCCGTTCGGAGAGGAGCCGCGGAGCGGCGAAGACGGTGCGGGAGGATGACGTTTCATAACGAGGCCGGGCGGGTTCCGCGTCCGGCCTTTGCCGGGCCATTGGAATAAAACCGAACGGGAAAATGACAGTCCATTCGCTCTCCCAGCGGCGTCGTTTCGAAATACCGGGGAAAGCTCCGGTTCAAATGGCGCCGTATCGGCGTGCAAAAGGATCGGTTGCGCGGAAAAGCCCTCGGTTCCGGCGCTCTTTTTTAAGGATCGCTCGGCAACCGGGTTCCGCGCCGGTTGATGCGGGATGGAACGAATCGTAGTATGCTTATCGGCGGAAAAAACGATCGTTTTCGGGCTAACGAATCCGGACATCGCTATTCAGCCGAAAATGGGAGAAAACGATCCGGTTTGCCGGCAATAGCGATACCGGAGTTCGTAACCCCATTCAAACCCTCGCATTCGGCTCCGATAACGATTGCCCGGTTCGTTAGCCGTATGATCGAAAACCGGAAGAAGCGAAGTGAAGTCGAAAACAGCTCTCAGGAGCTCAACAGGGAATGGGCGGCAGAGCGGAACGATCATGGGCCGACTATGATGTCGTGTCGGTAACTCCAAGCCATAAGGACAACACGACTTTAACCAGCGGTTGCAGCCTACTCCCTATCTCCAGTGCACCTGGGTTTGAGTTTGGACATAAGAGGAACGTCCGGTCTACTGCCGGATGGCCTTGCTTCTTGTCGGCGCAAGCCGAACCCCTGCCCCGCATCGCCCGCGACCGACCGGATCAAACGGTTGAAAGCGGTCCTCTCCCTTGCCCGCGCGGGCGAAAGCCTAGTATAATGGGCACGACTCGACTACGAAGAAGCGGATGGGAGCCATAGAGAGATGGGCGTCATCAAACGATTTTTCACCTATTACAAGCCGCACAAACGGCTGTTTATGCTCGATTTCGGCAGCGCCTGCGTCGTGGCGGTGCTGGAGCTCGCGTTTCCGCTCGCCGTGCAGTGGTTCGTCGATACGCTGCTGCCGGAAGGCGAATGGCGGACGATCGCGCTGGCCGGGAGCGCGCTGTTCGCGCTGTACGTGGTCAGCACCGGCCTGCAGTTCGTCGTAGGCTACTGGGGCCACAAGCTCGGCATCAACATCGAGACCGACATGCGCCGCCAGCTGTTCGAGCATGTGCAGAAGCTGTCGTTCCGTTTTTTCGACAATACGAAAACCGGGTACCTGATGTCGAGGATGACGAACGACTTGTTCGATATCGGGGAAATGGCCCACCACGGGCCGGAAGATTTGTTCATCGCCTGCATGACGTTCGTCGCGTCGTTCGCGATCATGCTGTCGATCAATCCGCCGCTCGCGCTCGTCACGTTCGTCGCCGTGCCGGTGCTCGTCTGGCTCGTAACGGTCTGCAACAAGCTGCTGCACGAGGCGGCGGGACGCATGTACGCCGAAATCGGCGAAGTGAACGCGCGCGTCGAGGACAGCATGTCCGGCATCCGCGTCGTCAAATCGTTCACGAACGAATCGTTCGAGATCGAGAAGTTCGCCCGCGACAACGCCAATTTCCGCAAGGCGAAGCTGCGGTCGTACTGGATCATCTCGTTCAGCTCGTCGGGCATTTACTTTTTGACCCGCCTGTTCGCCCTGCTCGTGCTCATGTTCGGGGCGTGGTTCAGCTTTCGCGGCGAGCTGACGTACGGCGAGCTGATCGGCTTCCTGCTGTACGTCAACCTGTTTTTCAAGCCGATCGAGAAAATCAACGCGCTTTTGGAAATGTATCCGAAAGGGATGGCCGGGTTTAAACGGTTTACGGAGCTGCTCGACACGGCGGTCGACGTGGCGGACGCTCCCGACGCGATCGACGCGGGGCAGCTGAAAGGAAACATCGTCTTTCGCGACGTGACGTTCGGCTACGAAGACCACGCGAAAGTGCTGCGGCATATCGACCTGACCGTCCGCGCCGGGGAAACGGTCGCCTTCGTCGGGCCGTCCGGCGCCGGCAAAACGACGCTGTGCAGTCTGATTCCGCGCTTCTACGAGGTCGACGGCGGCTCGATCGAAATCGACGGCATCGACATTCGCCGCATGACGCAGCGGTCGCTCCGGCGCAATATCGGCATCGTGCAGCAGGACGTCTTCTTGTTCACGGGCACGATTCGCGAAAATATCGCCTACGGCAACCTGAACGCCACCGACGCGGAAATCCGCGACGCCGCCAGGCGGGCTCATCTGGACGCGTTCATCGAGGCGCAGCCCGACGGCTACGACACGCAAATCGGCGAGCGGGGCATCAAGCTGTCCGGCGGGCAAAAGCAGCGGCTCGCCATCGCCCGCATGTTTTTGAAAAATCCGCCGATCTTGATTCTCGACGAAGCGACGTCGGCGCTCGATACGGAGACGGAGGCGATTATCCAGCAATCGCTCGAGGAGCTCGCCGAAAACCGGACGACGCTCGTCATCGCGCACCGGCTCGCGACGATTCGCCATGCCGACCGGATCGTCGTCGTCACCGAGGACGGCATCGCGGAGCAAGGGCGCTACGACGAGCTGATCCGGCTCGGCGGCGTGTTCGCCGGACTGCACCGGGCTTGATCGGGAACGCCGGCGGCTTGCTCATAATTTCCTTCGGCCTGGGAACAGTAAGACGGGCATAGAAGTGACCCGATATGTTTCGATACCGAAGGAGATGAATGCAGATGCCGTACGGCGCACACGAAACGATGGAAGTGCACGAACTGCTGAACGAGAAAATGAACCTGATCAACCATTTCTCGTTTTACGCGCAGCAGGCGCAAAACCCCGAGCTTCGGGACATGATCGACCGCCATTTGCAGACGGCGATGCAGTCGTACGACCAGTTGGTCGCCTATACGCACGACTATAACGCGGCGACGATGCGCCAGGCTCCGGCCGGCATGCCGGCGGTGCAGCCTCAGCAGGTGCAGTACGGTCTTCACCAGCCTGCGCCGCAAGCGCCGGTGCACGGACAGTTCGACGACCGGCAAATCGCACTCTCGATGCTGTCGTGCCATAAAAACTCGGCGAAAAACCATATGGCCGGCTCGCTCGAATGCGCCGACCCGAACGTGCGGCAAATGCTCGTCAACGGCGCGGTCGTTTGCTCCAATCAGGCGTACGAAGTGTTTTTGCTGCTCAACCGGATGGGCGCGTACCAGGTGCCGACGATGCAGGATCAGACGGCGAAAACGTTTTTGCACGCTTATCAGCCGTCGCAGGCCGGCATGCCGGCGGCGCCGATGGGCGGACGCTACAATTGATTCGGAGAGCAGGCTAAACGAAACGCGGAAAGCGGCACAGAGCGGATCTGTGCCGCTTTTCGTCGTCCGGATGCCGGGGGCCGGCGCCCGCATTACGCCCAGCGGGTGCTCTCCCGCACCATTTTCCGGTACTGGTCCGGCGTCATGCCCACCTGCTTCTTGAACACCCGGCTGAAGTGGGACAGATGCTTGAAGCCGACCTGGTAGCCGACGTCGGTCACCGAATGCCGGTCGCTTTGGTAAAACAATATTTTCGCCTGATTCACCCGGCGTTTGTACAAGTAGTCGAACACGGTCATGCCTGTCACCTCGCGGAACACCTTCATCAGATGAAACCGGTTCATATGCAGATCGGCCGCCATGCGCTCCAGCTCGATATTTTCCATATACGTTTCTTCGATGTAGTCGATCATGCTCTGGACGTACCGCTGCCGATCCGACGCCGGTTGCCGCGCGGCCTTCATCTCCGGGCGGCATTGCTCATAGATGAGCATGAGCAGGTCGTAAAACGCCGAAAGCAGCCGGTTCCGGTGAACGACGTCGTTCGAGTAGTAAAACCGGTTGATTCGCGCCAATATGTCCTCGCATTCTTCCTTCGCTTTCGGATCGAGCCGAATATGATGGTTTCGCAGCCGCTCGAACGGCTTGAGCGGGTCGCACGCCAGCAGATCGGGACCGAACAGCTGCACGAGATGCGGCTCGAACGAAAACATCGTGCGCACGTACTCGCTTTCCCGCTCCACCTTCGGACAATGCCGGGTCATGCCGTTCATGATGATCAGATCGCCCGACTGCAGCGGAATGACGCGGTCCCCGAGCAAATAGTCGCAGCGCCCTTCGTGGAAATAGTACACCTCGTACTGCGGATGCGAATGAAAAGCCGGCGCTTTCGGCACGACGCTCCATTTGTAGTAATATTCGGCGAACAGGCGAAATGGGTTCGATTTCAAGTGAAACCCCTCCACTCTCGGACGGTGCGTAGTCGAATTTATTATAACATAGAACGTACCGGTTTGAGACCGCTTCCATTTTCGTCCGGCGTCCGATGCAAATCGCCACTGACAGATAACGGATCGCGGCAGCTTCCCAGTCTCGGTCAAACCGCAGGCGCCGCGGCCGTGATATATTTTGGTGTGAAATCGCTTCACGACAAGCGACAATTTACAACAGAGGGGTGCCCAGCATGATGAAAAAAGCGGCAGGCTGCGCATTGGCGGCGGCTCTCGCGTCCGGAGCGCTGGCCGGATGCGGTGGAGGAACGGGCCATTCGGGAGCGCCGGCGGACGAGACGCCGAAAACGGTTCAGAAAGAAACGCCGGTCGAGCTCGTCTTTTACGACGGCGGCGGCGACTGGCCGGCGGAACGGTTCGAGCGGGAGTTCGGCGGCCCGATCCGGCAAAAGTTTCCGCACGTTACGCCGAAATTCGTGCCGTATACGAACGGCAGCAAAGTGCAGGACATGATTACGGCAGGCGAGCCGCCGGATATCGTTTTCGCTTCGACCGGTCTCGTCTACGCCCGGTTCATGCAGTACGAGCTGCAGCAGGACATTATGCCGCTCATAACGAAGCACAAGTTCGACCTGAGCAAGCTGGAGCCGGTCGTCGTCGACCAGATGAAGCAGCTGGCGGGCGGCGGCGGCATGTACGGGCTGCCGGTGTTCATGTCCCCGGCCACGATGTACTACAACAAAGATTTGTTCGACAAGTTCGGGGTCGCGTACCCGAAAGACGGGAATACGTGGGACGAAACGTTCGACATGGCCAAAAAGCTTACGCGCGACGACGGGGGCGTCAAATACCGGGGGTTGTTCGTATCGGCGCAGCATTTGATCCGGCTCAACCAGTTTTCGCTCAAGACGCTCGATCCGGCGACGAACAAAGCGTCGTTCGCGGACGACAAGTGGAAAACGTTTTTCGACAACGCGACCCGCTTCTTCACGATTCCGGGCTACGACATGACTACGGCGTTGACGAGCGTGACGAACCAGCGGGCCGCCTTCATCAAAGACCGCAACGTCGCCATGTGGCTGCCGGTCAGCACGCAGCATACGGCCGAGGAGCTGGCGGGCATGAACTGGGACATCGCTTCGTTCCCGTCGTTCGCGAGCATGCCGGGCGTCGGGCCGCAGCCGTATCCGAACGCCTTCTGGCTGGCGCGCACGAGCAAGCACCCGGACCAGGCGTTCCAGGTAATGGCGTATCTCGCATCCGAGGAGTTCCAGCTGTCCGGCGTCAAGCGGGGCGAGTTTTTGTCGGCGCTGAAGAGCGATACGCTGCGCAAGTCGTTCGGCCAGGACGCCGCGATGTACAAAGGCAAAAACATCAAGGCGATGCTCCCCGAGAAGTTCGCCCCGGCGGCGCCGATCGGCAAATACAACAGCGTGGCGGAGGGCAACCTGCTTACCGGGTTCAACAACGTCATTCTCGGCAAAAAAGATACGAACACCGCGCTTCGCGAGGCGGAGGAAGCGACGAACAAAAAAGTCCAGGAAGAATTGAGCAAATAAAAGCGAGCGGCCGCCGTCCGAACCTTGCGGATCGCGGCCGTTTATCCATCGTTCATCGTCGCTCGTCGGAATTCAATTTGCTATGGATCAGCTTCAACTGCTTTTTGACCGTTTCTACGGATTTGTACAGCTTTTGCGCAATTTGCGCCTTGCTGAACCCCCGATCTTTCAACTCGTACACTTCGCGCTCCGCTTGCGTCAATATTTTAAGTTTCCGCTCCTTGCGCAGTTCGGCCGTAACGACGCCCGACACGTCGGAATGCAGCCTTACTTTTCCGGCGTTCGCTTCGCGAACCGCCTGAGGGATATCTTTGTAGGACGATTTCGTAATATAATTGATCGCCCCTCTGTCGAACGATTCCAGGATGACGTCCGGTTCATCCCGCGAAGTGAGCATGATCATTTTATCCACGCCGATTTCCGCCAATCGGCTTGCGACCTGGAGACCGCACAATTCGCCGCCGTCTTCGGAAAGCTGCAAATCGATCAAGACGACGTCAACGTCGGACGAGGTTATGCCGGATGCTTCTTCCTTGGCGAACGCCTGCCTCACGACGACGATATCGCCTTCTTGCTCGATATATTCGGTCAAGCCTTTCATCCATACCGGATCGTCTTCGACGATCATCAATTTAATTTTGTCCATATGCCTTCTCCGGATGATGTAGTCGATCGGACGGAGGAGCTGCGGAAGCGAAAGCCACCACTCTTCTCATCGGAAACGCCAGCGTGAACGTAGTTCCTTGGCCGGGCCGGCTTTTGACCGAAATCGATCCCCCGTGCTTTTGCATGACGTTATAGCAATATGTCAATCCGAGTCCGTAATTTCCCGCCCTTCCTTTCGTCGAATAGAACGGATCGAACACGAGCGCGCGTTTGGCTTTTTCGATCCCTTTACCCGTGTCCGTAATGTCGAGATAAGCGTCTCTCCGCGTACGGTACGTTTTCAATAAAACGGTCCCGCCGTTGTCCATCGCCTCCAGCGCGTTTTTGACGATGTTCGCGATCGTCTCTCGTATATGCACGGAATCCCCGACCACCTTCAAGTCTATGTCAAACTGCTTGACGATGCCGGCTCCTTTCGATTCGAGAAGGGGCTCCAGCAGCTTGACGGCTTGCTCCGCGCAATCCGATATCCAAAATTCGGACGGCTCGAGATCCAAAATGTCGAGCTTTTGCTGGATGCGCGCGGACAGCTCCAATACGTGCCTCGTCGAACGGAGCACAAGATCGATATCTTCGTGAGGCTTCGCGTAAAATTCCGGAACGTTGTTCTTCAGCCGGCCGGCCAAAAGATCGATTTTGGCGATTTCGTTTTTGATCGCATGATTCAGCAGCAGCGTTCCCGAGGCGACGGCCTTCATCGTCGAATCGCGGCGCTGCTTCTCGACCCGCACCTGAACGCCGAGGAAGCCGTACCGAATCGCTATGTAGACGAACAGCAAAAACTGCACGCCGATAATCCAAGGGTTGTAGTTCCACACCCCGGCGATGCCGATCGCCTCAAGCCAAATATTCGTCACGAGCGCGAACGAAGTCATCGGCACGACGACGATCGTGGTAAGCAGCTTCTGGCTTTTGATCGCCGGCCGTTTTTCCCGCCAAGTCGAGACGATCATGAGCAGATTGGCTCCCAATATATACGGGGTGACCCATAGCGCCAGCACTTTGTAATCGGCCTTCAGTTCCGGGTAAACGGGATATATCGCGCACATGGCGACGACGGGAGCGAAGAAAGACAGCTTGCACAATCGTTTTTGCAGCGGCGTTTTCAGCACATCGGCGAATACGAGGCCGAAGATGAGAATCGCGTACGGAGTGCCGTAATGTCCGATCGAAGACAACAATCCGTCAAGAAGCAGAATCCAGGAAGGACGGTCCAATTCATGGCCGAGCAATACGGTCAACCCTCCGCATCCTCCACAAAATGCCACGATGCACGTCCATCGAATTTTTTCGTTTCTCGGGTCGGCGAAAATGAGGATCGCGCAAATCAGCCAAAGCGCAGCCCAAAGTACAACCATGCGTCACACCTTTGCATCCGTTATTGTTTGGCGCACGAACGATAACGCGTCCCGCGCGATCGTTCGTTTGCGAAGAACGATTCCCGCGTGACCGCAATTGTAAACGTAGCGTTTAGGCCGGTCCCACGATTCCCACAACAGGTCGGCGTCCTCCCGATGCACGTACAAATCGTGTTTCGCCGACAGCAGCAAAATGCGGTCTTTACTCATTTTCGGCAGCGCGGCGCTCGGCTCCGTTATTTTCCACGATCGGGCCAAAGAGGCGTAAGTCATGCCGTGATGCTCCAAGTCGGCTTTAATATGCTTGCCCGGGATCGTGTTCCAGATCGAATAGGACAGCCGGTTCGCGTAAAAGATCGACACCATCGCATCGATGTCCGGCTCGACCGTGGCGGTCAAATTCGTCACGAAGCCGCCCAAGCTGACTCCGATCACGACGACCGGTCCGCGTTTGTTCGTCTTCATCCAGCGGATCAGCGCTCGCAAATCGACGACCGCCTGTCTGACGGACCGAATCGTTCGGCCGATGTCGGCGCTGATCATATACTCTCCGCTATACAGCGATCGTTCGGGTTTTCTCCTAAAATGATAGGGCAGCGTCAAATAGTACGAATTCCAGCCGAGCTCGTCCGTCAGCCGCCTTTGAAACATTCGTTTGATCCGATCCAGCGAACTCATCCGCCAGCCGTGTACGAAAATGACGTTAGGCGCGGCTTCGTCGGGATGGACAAACGCCTCGCCCGACATCGTATCGTTCGACGGATCGCCCGACGGCATCAAGCTTCGGTATGCGAACATACCTGCGTTATACCCGTCTGCGCGGCGATGCAGGTCGAACGCGATATTCGGCGTGGCGCCGGCATCGTAGAAGTCGTCCGGCTCCGACGGTTCCGGAACGGATTCCGGCACGGGGCGGAACTGATAGTCCTTGCTGCGGGTTTTATGAAGGGCGTGCAAAGCGCAACGGTCTATCGCCTTGTGAAAAACGGAGCTCAATCTGTTCGTCCCTCCCTGCAGTCTTTAAAAAGGGTAGTCGATTCCGCTCCGAAAGTCACGGCTCTAATTAATCATTTTTTCGACAAAATCGATAAGCCGATCGTCGCAATAAAAATATAAATATTACCATATCGGGAGACGTGCGGGAAGGGGTATTTTTTGGACCCTCCCCATAACGCGCCGAACCTTTTACCATTTAGTTGTCGTTTGACGGGATGAAATCGAACTTCGCGAGGAGGAACGGAAAGGAAGATGAAAAAAATCGGATACGGTTTGCTCGGCTTGCTGGCGGTTGCGCTTTTATTGCTTCCGCTTCAACCGGCGTCGAACCCGCTGCAGGTTTTCGCCGAGTCGGCGGCTGCCGCGGAAAGCGGCGCAAGCGAATTGCAAAAGCAGACGAGCCTGAATCACGTCGTCAAACTATATGTGCCTTCGACGGTAAACGGATCGATTCCGATCGCGGATGAAGCTCACGTTCGATTCGTCGACGAGGCGCTGGCGAAATTTTCGAACTTGTTCGGCGGGGCGACCGCCATCGAAGGGACCGGCGGCTGGGTCGACGACAACAAGAGGCTGATCAAAGAAAAAGTGACGATCGTTTACAGTTTCGCGGACAAACTCGACAATCCGTCGCTGAACGAAGTCGTCGCATACGCGAAACAGCTGAAACAAGATTTGACGCAATCGTCCGTCTCTCTCGAAGTGGACGGCAAAATGTATTTCATCGAATAAACGAAGCGTGAAAACGATTGCTCGTATCGTCGGTAATCCTTGGTCAAGGAAAGCCGATTTTTCTTTTGGAAAGGGGAACGCAGGGTGAAACGATACGTTATAGGAATGATGGCGATCCTCCTATTTCTCGCCGTTACGGGATGCGGTCGATTGGACATTACCGTCCGCGACGACGGTTCGGGGGAAGCGAACTATACGGGAGAGCTTGCGGGCAAGGTCACGGCTCGCGACATAAGGGGCGAAATCGAGAAGCAGATCGAGAAGGCCAACAAGAATGCCGGCGGAGAAGTCATCAGGCTGGATCGATTCGAGGAGAAGGACGGAAAAATGTCCGCGAAGGTCAAGTTCGACCGCATTTCGGCACTCGGCGGAACAGACGATTCGCTGCTCGTGACGGTCGACGATTTGAAGCGGATTTATCCGGATCGGATCCGAGAATTGACCGACGTCAAAAACCGATCGGCCATCGGGCCGGAGACGATCGCGAAAATCGGAGACAAGCCCGTCCTGTATCTCGACGACTTGGACGACGATATGGAAATTACCGTTACGGTGCCCGGCAAAATCGTATATGCTTCGGGAGGAACGGTTTCGGAACAAAATTCGCGAAGCTTGCTTGCAAACGACGATCGCGTCGTGATCGTCTACGATCCCTCCAACGGAATGTCGGCCGCGGTTTGGCTAGTCGTATTGGCGGTCGTTGCCATCGTTCTATTCGTCCTTTACAGGATCGGGTTGTTCGACAACATAATGTCCGGCAGGAAAGGAGGCGGCATTCCGAATGCGCAATAAAGGACGCATGAAGCTGATCGGCTTGTTAGGCTGTTTGTGGCTCGTGTCCGGGTGCGGCGGCGGAGACAGGGAGTACGGCAAGCTGATGGCGGCCGCCGACAAGGCGATGGAAAGCTTGGACGCGGAGACGGCCGCCGCTCAGTACCGCAAAATAACCGAGATGGACCGGGAGAAGCTCGAGTACGGGGAAGGGCGGATCGCCATCGCCAAGAAGCTTTTGGCGGACGCGGAAAGCTTGAAGCTAAAGCTGGGCGAACTGAAATCGCGTGCGGAAACGGCGAAGCAGAAGCTCGCCGGACTGGATACGGGGAAAGCGACGGCGAAGGAAGTGGTCGACGTTTACCGGGAGCTGGGCCGTATTCATTCGGAGCTCGAGGCGTTTCCGACCGCGGCGTTGTTCAAAGAAACGGGCGATATGCTGACCAAGCTCGCAGGCGACGCGAAAAGCGGCAAAATCGATCCGCTCCGCAAGGAAATCGAAGACCATATGGGCAAGCTCGCGTTCGACAAGGCGGAAACCGGCACGGCGGAGCTTCGCGTATATGAAGACGGCCTGTCCGGCGTCGCAGGGAACACGGCCGCCGATTATTCGGCGAAGATCAAAGCGGAGAAGGCGAAATATATCGAGCTGCCGGCCGTATACAACCAAAGAAACGTGACGTTGCTTGAAAATGCTGCCGGTAAAATCACGTTTCTTGGCGAAGGCGTCAAAAACAACCGGCTTGCGCTGTTTTACAAATACGAAGGCCCGATCCGGTTTGCGGCCAAAACGCTCCCGCCCGCAATCCAAGCGGTGTTCGCGGACGGCAAATCCGCGAACGCGGAAAAAATGACGCTCCGCCATTACCCCGATTACGCCGTCGGCTACCAATACGTTTCCGATACGCCGACGAAGACGCTCGTCCGGCTCGATTACCGTTTCGGTCTGCAGCCGAAAGAGGAGTTTGCGAAGGTCGATATCGGTCCCGCCGGTGCGACGGACACTTTGAAGGAAGTGCTCGCTTTCCCGGACAAGGAGCTGTCGTCGTCCGCGAAAGCAACGAACGGCGGGCTGACCGTGGAAATCGGCAAAGTGAAGGCAAGCAAAAACGCGGTCGAAATTCACGGGAAGCTGACGGCCGCGGCGGACACGAAGCTGAAGGACGAGGCGAGTTTGTACGTGCCGGCCATAGACTTGCGCATAGACCGAGCGATGAACGAAAGTTTGTTCGCGGGGGTCGCGAAGGAATTCAATGTTTCGTTCGATCTGAACGGAAGCCTTTCCGCCGACGCCAAATATGCGAAGTTCCGGATAGGCGGGGTTCAGATGAACGTCGATTTGGGAACGGGAGGCGAGTATAAGCCGGACCAAGAGCTTTTGGCGCAGCAAATCGTCGTGCCCGGTCCGGATACGCAAGTGTGGGAAAGGTTCGACGATTGGGACAACCGGTTTTTGCAGGACGCCTCTGGCAATATTTACGTGAACGCCATCGGCTTTACGAGCGACTATTCGTGGACGAAGGAGGCAGCGGTTGCGTTCGGCTTGAACGGAGCGTTCAAACGGTTCGCGGCCCAAATCGGCGTCGCCAAAACGACCGTCGGAGCGGATTTCGGAACGAGCGAGCTGAAGGTGATCGGCGACGGCCGACTTCTGCAAACCGTCTCGTTCGATTCCTCCGCCCCCGCTGCGGTAAACATCGATTTGGACGTAAGCGGCATCCATACGCTGCAGTTCGCGGCGAGCCAAACGAGATCCCGCGGCGACGCCCAGACGTTGATCGTCGGGGACGGGGTTCTGTCTCCGTAAAAAGGGCGCTTCTCTTTCGGGAGCGATTTTGGTAAGATGAGAACGAGAGGAAGTCCGCGCGTAACTGGCGAATCGGTGGAGTACCACGAGGGAGCGCGCGGAAAACGGACATACCGCTCGCCTGGGTAAAGTGTCCGGAGCTGCCGCCTGCGCGGTCGCTTCGGATGCTTTTTCTTTGTTCGTGTAACAGGAGGGATGGGCATGGGGATTTGGATGCATGCGAAGGAAGCCGCCGATCGGGTGCGCGAGGAAGTCGCGGCGGAAGCGGCGGCGCTGCGGGCGGAAGGGATCGTCCCGAAGGTAGCCGTTCTGCTCGTGGGCGGGGATCCGGCATCGGCGTATTACGCGGAATCGAAGCGGAAAATCGCGGCCAGGCTCGGCGTCGAATACGAGCTGCGCGCCTTGCCGCGGACGGCGACGGAGGAGCAGGCGATCGCGGTCGTCGCGGCGTGGAGCCGGGACCCGGCGGTGCACGGCATTATGGTCGAGCTGCCGCTGCCGTCGCATCTATCCGCTTCGAAGGTGTCGGCGGCGATCGACCCGCTCAAGGACGTGGACGGCGTGACGCCGGCGAACAAGCTGGCGGTCGTCGCGGGGGAGCCCGGGCTGTACCCGGCGACGCCGCAGTCGTGCATCCGCCTGCTGCACGCTTACGGGCATTCGCCGGAAGGGAAGCACGTCGCGCTCGTCGGGCGGGGACAGACGGTCGGCCTGCCGCTGTTCCATATGCTGCAGCGCGAGCAGGCTACCGTCACCGTCTGTCATTCCCGGACGGCCGATCTGCGGCGGCACGTGGCCGCCGCCGACATCGTCATCGCCGCGGTCGGCCGGGCCGGGCTGCTGACGAAGGACATGTTCCGCAGCGGGTCTGTCGTCGTCGACGCCGGCATTAACGAGACGCCGGACGGCGGCATCGCGGGCGACGTCGCGCCGGACGCGATCGAAACGGCCGCGGCCGTTTCGCCGGTGCCGGGAGGCGTCGGCACATTGACGACCGCGCTGCTGTTCGCGAACGCGATGAAGGCGATTCGCCTGCAGCGGCAGGCGGCGAAAGGGGAGAAGCGAGAATGACGAAGCAGGCGATGTTCGACCGGACGATCCGGTCGTTTCTGGACGAAGCGTCGGCGGCGACGCCTACGCCGGGCGGCGGGAGCGTGGCCGCGCTCGTCGGGGCGCTCGGAGCGTCGATGGTATCGATGGCCGCCCGTTTTACGCAAGGGGCGAAATACGCCGAAGCGGAGCCGGCGATGAATGAGGCGGCAGCCCGGCTGCGGGACTGGACCCGCGACTGCGAAGATATGCTCGAGGCGGATATCGTCTCCTTCGAGCGCTATATGGCGGCGCTGAAGCTGCCGAAGGCGACCGAGGAGGAGAAGCGCGTCCGCTCGGACGCGCTGCGCGAAGCGGCGCTGCAGGCGATCGAGGTGCCGCTCGGCCTGATGCGCATTTGCCGCGACGCGCTGGAGCTGACCGCGGGCATCGCGGCGTCCGCCAATCCGAACGTCGTCTCCGACCTCGGCATCGGCGCGCTGCTGTTCGAATCGGCCGCCCGGTCGTCCTATTTGACCGTGGAGATCAACCTGGCGTCGCTGCAGGACGAGGGGACGGTCCGCGAGCTGGACGACCGCGCCTTCGGACTGCTGCAATCGTGCGCGGAGCTGAGCGACCGGACCGCGGTCGCCGTGCGAGGCGTCATTTGGAAAGGAAGGCGGTAAGCGTGGCTGCGATGAACATCGCTCTGTTCGCCTCGCACGGCGGCTCGAACGCGCAGGCGATTATCGACGCCTGCGCGGCAGGCAGGCTCGACGCCGCCGTCGCCGCCGTCATCAGCAACAATTCGCAGTCGGGGGCGCTCGAACGCGCGCGAAACGCGGGCATCCCGGCTTATCATCTCAGCTCGAAGGCGTACCCGGAAGAGGATCGGCTCGACGAGGCGATCCGGGATACGCTGCTCGGACATCGCGTCGACCTGATCGCATTGGCCGGCTATATGAAGAAGCTCGGTCCGCGCACGCTGCGGACGTATGCGGGCCGCGTCGTCAACGTGCACCCGTCGCTGCTGCCGAAGTTCGGCGGCCGCGGCATGTACGGGATGCGGGTGCACGAAGCGGTGCTCGCCGCCGGCGAACGGGAAACGGGCATAACCGTCCATCTGGTCGATGCCGAGTATGACGAAGGGCCGATTTTGGCGCAGTGCGCGGTGCCCGTCATGGCGGGTGATACGGTCGAGACGCTGGCGGAGCGCGTGCTGCGGAAGGAGCACGAGCTTTACGTCGAGACGCTGCGGCGCATTGCGGCCGGGGAAATCCGGCTCGGTCCCCCGGGATTACGGTAATGTTTTGGCCGCCTGTGTTTTACACGAATAGATGGAAAACATCCATCTAAAAACGTCATGATAGGGCAAAAGTTGGATTTTAACTGGAAATGCTCCTTTTAAAAATCCACGGTAGAGCGACATAGGAAGAAATTGCAGCGATTAACGGGACTTTTTCCCTTTATAATCGCAGCCATTCAAGCGCCATTGTGATTAGCCTGAACATTTCCCGTTATTTCGCCATAATTTCAGTCGTCCCCCTCTCGCTCGGCTTCCGAGTATCAAGAGAACAAGATGCAGCGTGAGATGTCTAGCTGTTTAGGTACAATAAGCTTACATAACGAGGGGGAATGAGAACGATGTGGAAAACGGTCGACCGCGTACAGGTGAGCACGGCGATTATCGGACACGAGGACGGCTGGAACATGCCGTTTCACCGGCACGAAAGCTTCGAATGCTCGGCCGTCCTGGAAGGGGACGGATTTTTCCAGGCCGAAGGCGAAGCGCCCGTTCCGATCGAGGCGGGCCATGTCGTCCTCATTCCGCCGGACGTGCTCCACAGCTACCGGACGGAAAGCTCGATTCGTTTCGGCGTGCTGCAGGCGGGGAAGGCGGAGCCGGAGACGGTGAAGCTGTTTCGTTCGGTCGCGGAAACGGACAAAGCCGCCTACCGGCTGCTGTACTTGTCCCCTCACGAGCTCGGCGAGTACGAGACGCTGTTCCGCAGCTGGCTGAGAGCGATCTCGCGGCCGCTGCGGGAGCGGGAGCGGGTCGCGAATACGTGGATCCGCCTGCTGCTGCTGACGCTGATGCAAAGCGCCGATTCCCGCGTAAAGCGGCTGTCGATCGCCGGCAGCGCGGACTATATCCGGGACAACGTCGCGAGGTCGGTGCCGATCCGGGAGCTGGCCGCGATGGCCGGCGTGTCGGAATCGTCGTTCCGGCGGCAGTTTCACGAGACGTACGGCGTTTCGCCGAAGCAATATGTGCAAAACTGCCGGCTCGCCGAGGCGAAATGGCTGCTTCGCGCGTCGGACAAGCCGATCCGGTTCGTCGCCGAGCAGGTCGGATTCGCGAGCATTCACGCGTTCAGCGCGTGGTTCCAGAAAACGGCGGGGACGGCACCCGCCGAATGGCGGAAGCGGCAGCGCGGCGGCATGGACTTGTGATCTCTTTCGGGGGATCCGGGAGAAGCTGGGGGACCCGAGGCTCGACCCGCGCCGACCGTTTTCATTAACTTTTTCGGCGTTCGGAATAAATACGGGGCGCGGCCGACCCCGCTATAATGAGGGCGATGCCAGGCAAATCCATTATGGCGGGGGAGGTGTCCATCGATGAAAGTGAACATTTGCGGCAGCGAGTTCGAAATGGGCGGTCCGCATTTGACCGAGCTGCGCAGCTCGAACGACATTTTCGGCGATCCGGAGGCGCTCCGCGAGCGGATGCGGGAAGACGGTTATATTCTCATCCGGGGATTCCACGACCGGGAAAAGGTGCTGAAGGCGCGGGCGGACATTTTGGACAAATTGAACGCGATGGGCAAGCTGGACCCATCTGCGACGTACGATAATCCGGTTATCGCCGCCGGCGGAAAGGGAGCGATGTTCGGCGGCCCGAACCGCGATTTGCCGTCGTTTCTCGACGTCGTGAACGCGCCGGAAACGATGGGCTTTTTTTCCAGCTTTCTCGGCGGCCCGGCGCTCACGTTCGATTACAAATGGCTGCGCGCGGTCGCAACCGGCGGATTTACCGGCGCCCATTACGACATCGTTTACATGGGCCGCGGCACCAAAAACGTGTACACGCTGTGGACGCCGTTCGGCGACACGCCGGTCGAGCTCGGGACGCTGGCCGTCCTGCTCGGCTCGCACCGGCTCGACAAGCTGAAGGCGACGTACGGCGAGATGGACGTCGATCGCGACCGTATGGACGGCTGGTTTTCCCGCGATCCGGGCGAGCTGATCGACAAGTTCGGCGGCAGGTGGGCGACGACCGACTTCCGCGCGGGCGACGCGATCTTCTTCGGCATGTACTTGCTGCATTCGTCGACGGAAAATACGACGAACCGGTTCCGCATCAGCTGCGACACCCGCTATCAGCTTGCGAGCGAGCCCGCGGACGAGCGCTGGATCGGCGAGTCGCCGAAAGGCCATACGCCGCATAAGCCGGAGGAGCGCGCCGCGATCGAGGAAGCGCGCAAACGGTGGGGGCTGTGACATGTGACGGGACGGGCGGGCCGCGATCCGGCCGAGCGCTAGACGCCACGGCGGGATGCGATTCCGATTCGCGCGGAATGCCGGCCGGCGCGGAACGGATATGGCCAAGCGCGCGTGATAGAAGCTGCGCGGTAGAGGATTTCCCCGAACCGGGGATGCCTTCGATCAGGATCAGCTTCGTATTTTTCATGAGTATGCCTCCCCGCACTGTATTTTTAGCACTCAACAATGTAGAGTGCTAACAAAAGTCAATCCAATCATAGCGTTCGGTCTTGTAATCGTCAATCCCCATTAGGCGGCCGGAAGCCGTTCCAAATCGATCCTTAGCGAAAGCGCTTCGATATGTTCAATCGGACGATTATATGACAAAATAAGGTAAACGGGAAGGAGCGATCCGAATGAATGGAAATCCGCAGCAATATCTCGAACGGCTGTACGCAGGCATAACGCCCAAGTACGCGTTCGCCGCAGCGAACGAGCAGGAATGGGCGCGATGGCGGGAGACGCTGAGAGCGGTCGTCGCCGAAACTTTGGGCCGGTTTCCGGAGCATAAAACGGAGCTGCAGCCGGACCTGATCGAGGAAACGGATATGGGCGACCATATTCGGCAGCGGGTCGTTTTCGAGTCAGACCGGGACTTGCAGGTGCCGACCTATATCCTCGTTCCGAAAAACGCGAAAGGAAAGCTGCCGGCGGTGATCGCCTGCCACGGACACGGCTACGGGAGCAGGGCCGTCGTCGGCCTTCGTGCCGACGGAACGCCGAATGCGGACGACCCGGACTATCACAACAATTTTGCCGTCGAGCTCGTTCGCCGCGGTTTTCTGGTGGCGGCGCCGGAATTGCTCGGTTTCGGGGACCGCAGGCTGGCGGACGTCGGCTACAACAGCCCGAACGAAAATTCGTGCCATCCGATCGCCGCCCAACTGCTGATGATGGGCAGGACGATCGCGGGCGCGCGGGTGTACGACATTTTCCGCACGATCGATTATTTGCAATCCAGAGCCGACGCGGACGGGGAACGGATCGGCTGCATGGGCATTTCCGGCGGCGGTCTCGTCGCCGCGTTCGCCTCCGCTCTCGACGACCGGATTAAGGTCGCAGCGATCAGCGGGTACGTGAACACGTTCAAGGACAGCATTATGTCGATACGCCACTGCATCGACAACTACATCCCGAATATGCTGCTCCATGCGGAAATGCCGGATATCGTCGGGTTGATCGCGCCGAAACCGCTGCTCGTCGAGTCGGGGACGGCCGACCGGATTTTTCCGGTCGGCGCGGCGAAGGAAGCCGTATCGAAGATCGCCCGCATTTACGGCCTGCTGGGCGAAAACGACAAGCTCGGCCACGATGTTTTCGAGGGAAAGCACCAAATATCCGGTAACATGGCGTACGACTGGTTCGTCAAATGGCTGTGACGGTTTCTCCGCGGGGGAAGCCGTCTCCTCCGGGGGCTGCACGCCGCATCGAGGGCGAAGCGAAGGGCGCGATGCCGCAAAAGCGGAAAAAGAGCTTGCGCGTTTTTCCGTTTCGGCATAAACTGAAATCGGAGCAAAAATGTTATCGATAACTCAACTTCGATATTGGGAGGGAACGACGATGAATCAGCCTTTCGTCAACCGGTACAAAAGCAGCCTGCCGAAAATCGGCATCCGGCCCGTTCTGGACGGCCGGCAAGGAGGAATTCGCGAGTCTCTGGAGAATGTTACGATGGAGATGGCGCGATCGGTAGCTCGTTTGTTGACCGAACGATTGAGACATTCGAACGGCATGCCGGTGGAATGCGTCATCGCCGACACGACGATCGGCGGCGTAGCCGAAGCGGCCCGGGCGGCGGAAAAATTCGCCCGCGAAGGGGTCGGCGTTTCGATCAGCGTGACGCCGTCCTGGTGCTATCCGACGGAGACGATCGACACCGATCCGACGATCCCGAAGGCGATCTGGGGCTTCAACGGCACGGAGCGGCCGGGGGCGGTCTATCTCGCGGCGGCGATGTCGGCGCATAATCAGAAAGGGATTCCCGCATTCGCCATATACGGCAAAGACGTGCAGGACATGGGCGACAGCGAGATCGCGCCCGACGTCGAGCGGAAGCTGCTGCAGTTCGCCAAGGCGGGACTCGCCGTCGCCACGATGCGCGGCAAATCGTATTTGTCGATGGGCAACGTATCGATGGGCATTGCCGGCTGCATCGCCGACGAGCCGTTTTTCCAAAAATATCTCGGCATGCGCAACGAATATGTCGACATGACCGAGTTCGTGCGCCGCATCGAGCTGGGCATTTACGACAAAGCCGAGTTCGAGAAAGCGCTTCAGTGGGTGAAAGAAAACTGCCGGGAGGGCGAAGACGTCAACCCGCCGCATTTGAAGCGGACGCGCGAGCAGAAGGACGCCGATTGGCAGACGGTCGTGAAAATGGCGCTGATCGCCCGCGACTTGATGGTTGGCAATCCGAAGCTGGACGAAATGGGCTTCGGCGAAGAAGCGCAGGGCCGCAACGCGATCGCGGCCGGGTTCCAAGGACAGCGGGCGTGGACCGACTATTTTCCGACCGGCGATTTCATGGAGGCGATGCTGAGCTCGTCGTTCGACTGGAACGGCATCCGCGAGCCGTACGTCGTATCGACCGAAAACGATACGCTCAACGCGGTGACGATGCTGTTCGGCCGGCTGCTGACGAATACGGCGCAGCTGTTCGCCGACGTGCGCACGTACTGGAGCCCGGAGGCGGTCGAACGGGTGACGGGCAAACGGCTCGAAGGGCTTGCCTCCGGCGGCGTCATCCATCTGATCAATTCCGGTCCGGCCGCGCTCGATTGGACCGGGGCCGCGAAGGCGGCGGACGGCTCGCCCGCGGTGAAGCCGTTTTGGGATTTGTCGGAGGATGAGGCGAAGGCGTGCCTCGAGGCGACGCAGTGGCGTCCGGCCGTCGACTTTTTCCGCGGCGGCGGCTTCTCGACGGACTTTACGACGCGCGGGGGCATGCCGGCTACGATGGCGCGCGTCAATTTGATCGCCGGTATCGGACCGGTGCTGCAAATCGCCGAAGGCTTCACGGTCGAGCTGCCGGACGACGTCCACGACAAGCTGGACGAGCGGACGAACCCGACGTGGCCGACGACCTGGTTCGTGCCGAATTTGACCGGGGAAGGGCCGTTCCGCGATGTGTACTCGGTCATGAACGGCTGGGGCTCGAACCATTGCGCGGTCAGCTTCGGCCATGTCGGCGGCGATTTGATTACGCTGGCCTCGATGCTGCGCATCCCGGTCAGCATGCACAACGTGCCGCCGGAGCGCGTGTTCCGGCCGGCCGCATGGAACGCGTTCGGCACGAACGATCCGGAAGGAGCGGACTACCGCGCCTGCGGCGCGTACGGGCCGCTGTACAAATGACCCGGGAGGTAAGGTGAACGAATGAAAGGAACTTACGCGATCGGCATCGACTACGGAACGGAATCCGGGCGGGCGCTGATCGTCGATACGAAGGACGGGCGGGTGCTGGCGTCGCATGTGACGCCGTATCCGCACGGCGTCATCGACAAGGAGTTGCCCGGCGGCGCCAGACTCGGCGAAGATTGGGCGCTGCAGCATCCGGACGACTATTTGGAGGTGCTGCGCCGCTCCGTGCCGGAGGCGCTGCGTCTGTCCGGAGTTTCCGCGGACGAGATCGTCGGCATCGGCATCGACTTTACGGCGTGCACCGTCTTGCCGATCGACCGGAATGGCGAGCCTCTCTGCTTCCGCGAGGAATGGAAAGGGCGTCCCCACGCTTACGTGAAGCTGTGGAAGCATCATGCCGCCCAGGAGGACGCGGACCGGCTGAACGCGCTGGCGACCGAGCGGGGCGAGGCGTTTTTGAGCCGGTACGGCGGCAGCTTGTCGTCGGAATGGCTGCTGCCGAAGATCGCCCAAACGCTTCGCGAGGACCCGGACGCGTTCGCGGCGGCGGACCGTTTCGTGGAGGCGGCGGATTGGGTCGTCTGGGCGATGACCGGGGTGCTGGCGCGGAACAGCTGCGCCGCCGGCTATAAAGGGACATGGCACAAGACGGCGGGCTACCCGGGCCGGGACTTCCTGAGAGCGGCCGATCCGCGGCTGGAGACGCTCGCCGAGACGAAGCTGCGGGGCGACGTGATCGCCTCCGGGACGAAGGCGGGGGAGCTGACGGCGGAAATGGCCCGGCTGACCGGACTTCGGCCCGGCATCCCGGTCGCGGCGGCGATCATCGACGCGCACGCCGCCGTCCCGGGCGTCGGCGTCGTCGCGCCGGGCACGATGGTGCTGGCGATGGGGACGTCGCTGTGCCATATGGTCATCGCCGACGCGGAGCGTCCGGTCGAAGGTATCCGCGGCATCGTCGAGGACGGCATCGTGCCCGGCTATTTCGGCTACGAGGCGGGACAGCCGGCGGTCGGCGACATGTTCGCCTGGTTCGCCGGGCAGGCGGTGCCCGCCCATGTCCGCGACGCGGCCGTGCAGGAAGGCGTGACCGTTTTCGATTATTTGGGACGCGGAGCCGCGGCGCTGGCGCCGGGAGAAAGCGGATTGCTCGCGCTCGACTGGTGGAACGGCAACCGGTCCGTGCTCGCCGACGAAAGCTTGCGGGGCTTGATCGTCGGGCTCGGCCTGCAGACGAAGCCCGAGCATATATACCGGGCGCTGCTGGAGGCGACCGCTTTCGGCACGAAGCGGGTGATCGAGGCGTTCGAACGGAGCGGCATCGGGATCGCGTCGCTGTCGGCGAACGGCGGCATTCCGCAGCGCAACGCGCTGCTTATGCAAATATACGCCGACGTGACCGGCAAGCGGGTCGACATCCCGGCGGCGGAGCAGTCGACCGCGCTCGGCTCGGCCATGATGGGCGCGGTCGCGGCGGGCTCGGCCGGGGGCGGCTACGACACGATCGCCGAAGCCGCGGCGCGCATGGCGCCTCCGGTGAAGGCTTCGTACGAGCCGAACCCGGAGCATGTGCGGATTTACGGGGAGCTTTACGCGGAGTACGTGAAGCTGCACGATTTTTTCGGCAAGCAGTCGAGCGGGATTATGCACAAGCTGCGCGCGCTGAAGGAACGGGCGCGGTAAAGCGCGGGAGCGGAAGCGAGCCCGGCCGCGATTGCGGAAGCCGGTCCGCCTCCGATTGTGGCGCCAGTCCCGACCATCATGAGCAGCCGCCGAACCCCGGAAGGGAGCCTCGGCGGCTTGCTCTCATGAATAAGAGTCCTTGAAGCCTCGTATCGCGCGCTTCCCTCGCGAAAGCTACAATGAGCGGACTTCGGGGGCTCTTATTTTGCCTGAAAAGCGTTCGGCAAGACCCAAGCCGGCGAAATATGATGCCCAAACGTCTTCCATTCCGCTTTTCGGCTGCAATGCCGATTATCGACGAAACAAAAGACCGTGAAGCTGATCCCTTTGACCGCTTCCATCAGCTTGCGCTCCCGGCTCAGCAGGCTCCGCACGGCGGCGAAGCGGCCGGTTTTCGCGACCGGCACCCGAAACGTTTTGCGAATATCCTTTACTTCGATCATGGCTGCGCTCCCGTCCCTTTCGTTTTATACTGCCTCCGCATCAGCTTCCCGTGCTTTGATACTCCGTGACGCCGTACCGCCAAAACGCCAAAACGCCAAAACGCCAAAACGCCAAACCGGCGACCAACAGAAAAGGGAGCGAATCGGTAAAACAAATGTCTCCTTTTGCCGCATAAGCTGGAGGAAGTCGGCAGGTCGATGTCGAATGATGTCGGCACGGATACATCTACGCATACAAAGAGGGACACGTCATGAAACGGAAACAAGGCTTTACCCTGCAGCTGATGGTCGGCGCTCTCGTCATCTTGTCCGGCTTGACTACGCTTGCGGCGAGCATGGTTATCGCTTACCGGAACGAGAAGAAATCGCTTTCCCGCATAGCGCTGGAAATGAATAAAATTCAATCCGACCGGATCGCCGATTCGGTGGACGGCTTGTTTTTCACGATGAAGACGAGCTTGTCCGAAACCGGCAGCCATTTGATGCGCAAGCAAGGCCGAACCGATCCGGCCGAGCTGCTGGATTTGTTTTTGCTGACGCATCCCGATTTCAACTCGATCGTCCTGGTGGACGCAAACGGCATTCTTCTGCACGCTTCGCCGAGAAATCCGAACCGGATCGGGCAGAAGGTGGAGAGCGCCGGAGTGAAGCAGTCGCTCGAGGAAAAGCGGCCGCTCGTGACCGAGCCGTACACGAGCGTGGAGAACAGATTGATCGTCATGGTCAGCGAGCCGCTGTTCGATGAGACCGGCGCATATCGCGGATTTCTCGGCGGGTCGATCCGGCTGCACGAGCACAATTTGCTCAGCAAAATCGTCTCCGGGCTGCCGAGCGGCGGCAGCGGCTCCTACGTCTATGTCGTAAGCTCCTCCGGCAACCTCCTGTACCATCCCGACAAAAACCGCATCGGGGAAAATGTAGCGGACAACGCGGCCGTGCAACACTTGATGGCCGGCCAATCCGGGGCGCAGCGTCTCGTCAATTCGCGCGGCGTCGATATGCTGGCGAGCTACACGGCGCTTAAAGGGGTAAGCTGGGGCGTCGTATCGCAGACGCCGACGGACGCCGTGCTGTCCGATTCCAAAAAACAAGTGTCGGCGATCGCGCTGTATACGCTCCCGATCATGCTCGCCGTCCTTGTCCTCATTCATTTTATCGTCGGCAAAGCGTCCGCGCCGCTCGTCAAGCTGGCCCGCTACGCCGCCAGGCTGTCGTACCGAACGGGAGCGCCCGAGCCGCTGCCGATCATTCACGGCTGGAATTACGAAGCGAACAAGCTGTACGGGGCGATGGAAATCGCGGTCCGCCAAGTGCGCGGCGAGTTCGACAGCCTGCTTCTCGCTTCCCGAACGGACCCGCTCACCGGCTTGTTCAACCGTCGGGTGATGGACCATTATATCGGGATATGGATGGCCGAGCGGATGCCGTTTTGCTTGCTGCTGCTCGACCTGGACCATTTCAAGCAGGTCAACGACGAGTACGGACACGACAAGGGAGACGAAGCGCTCCGGACGGTCGCGCAAACGGTCAAAGCGAACGCCGGGCCGGAGCACGTCTGCTGCCGGTTCGGCGGGGAGGAATTCGTCGTGCTCATGCCGGGCGCGACGCGCAAGGAAGCGGCCGGCTTCGCGGAAGCGATCCGCAGCCGCCTGGAGCGGACCGCCAGCCCGATCGGCAAACCGATTACGGTATCGATCGGATTGGCCGCGTACCCGGTATCGGCCGGCGACGCCGAAGCTTTGTTCCGGCTGGCCGACGAGGCGCTGTACCGTGCCAAGCGCGCGGGGCGCAACCGGGTTGAAATCGGCGGCGGGCCTTGATTTTTTGGCGAACGGTTCGAAGGAAAACACGGAACCTTCACGCAAGCTCGCCGGAATATGGTACGATCGAAGTGTCGCATACCGAACTTATACAACCGAAACGACGAAACGTCGAAACGACGAAAGGGAGTGGGACGATGGATGCGTTAACGCCGAATCCGGCGCTGTACAACGTACCGTTCCGGACGACCGAATTTGGCGGGATGCCTTACAGGAACCTCGGCCGTACAGGTTTGCGCGTTTCCAATATCGGGCTCGGCACATGGAAGGTCGGGTTCCCGGAAACGGGCGACGGCTCGCGCGTCGGCGAGGCGGCCGCGTTCGCCATTTTCGACCGGGCGCTCGAGCTGGGCGTCACGTTCTGGGATACGGCGAACCGGTACAACCTCGGCTCGGGCAACTCCGAGCGCGTCATCGGCCGATGGTTCAAGGCGAACGCGGCGCACCGGCGCGATATCGTATTGGCGACGAAGCTGTTCGGCGGCATGGACGGCACGACCCCGAACCATAGCGGCTTGTCGCGCCTCAACATTGTCGCGTCGGTCGAAGCCAGCCTGGAGCGTCTGCAAACGGACTGGATCGACGTCCTTTACTTTCACGGCTTCGACCCGGATACGCCGCCGGAGGAAAGCTTGACGGCGGTCGAAGATTTGGTGCGGGACGGTCGGGTCCGCTACTTCGCCGTCTCCAACTTTACGCGGGAGCAGCTCGAGCTGTACAGGGCCGCATCCGCCTCGTTGTCCGTCCGGTGCCGGATCGCCGCGGTGCAAAATCAGTTCGACGTGCTGGACGGGGAGCAGGCCGAGCGGCCGGGCGTGCTCGACTACTGCGCGGCGAACGGCATCGCGTTTGTGCCGTGGAGTCCGCTCGCCCGCGGGCTGCTGACCGACCGGTACCTGGACGCGTCCGCCGTCGGTCCCGGCGACCGCCGCTACGACGAGGGCGACCCGCAGATCGACGGGCGCACGGCGGACAAGCTGAACCGGCTCGCCGCCTTGTCCCGCGAGTGGGGCGTCCCGATCAACCAGCTCGTCATGGCGTATATGCTGACGCTGCCCGGGATGGGCCCGCTCATTCCGTCGTCGTCGACCGTGGCGCAGCTCGAATCGAACGCCGCCGCCGGCAAAATCGCGCTGGAGCCCGAGCGGCTGGCGCGGATTCGCGAAGCGCTGGCGGAGACGCCGCAGTGAGACTGTCCGCCGAAGCGGAACGCCCTTGTTTAAAATTGGGACAACGATCTAAAAAAATGAAATGAACTCGCTCCGTCCGCGCCTTATACTGATGTCGAACCGAGCATGAAAGCGTTCGGCGCGGGCGGCCAAGCGCCCGCCCGTCAAGAAGACGATCGCGCAAGACGAGAGGAGTTTGACCCATGAATCGGAAAACAAGGCTGGGCATTATCGGAGCCGGCAATATCGGAGCCGTGCACGCGACGGAATTCGGCAAGCTGAAGGAAACTTGCGAGCTCGCGGCGATATCGGACGTTTCCAAGCCGCTCGCGGAATCGCGGGCGAGGCAATTCGGCATTCCGGTCGTCGAGGAAAGCCCGGAGAAGCTGATCGCAAGAAGCGATATCGACGCGGTCATCATCGGCGTGCCGAACAAGTTCCACGCCGACCTGGCGGTTAGCGCCCTCGAATCGGGCAAGCACGTGCTGCTCGAGAAGCCGATGGGGCTCGACGCCGAGCACGCGAAGCGGATCGTCCGCGCGCAGCGGGCGACCGGCAACGTGCTGATGGTATCGCACCAGATGCGCTGGGACTGGGTGCCGCTGCAGGTGAAGCAGCAGGTCGAAGCGGGCGCCCTCGGCCGCATTTATTCGGCGAAAACGGGCTGGTACCGCCGCAAAGGGATACCGGGCTGGGGCACCTGGTTTACGCGCAAAGACATGTCGGGCGGCGGTCCGCTGATCGACATCGGCGTCCATATGCTCGATTTGGCGCTTCACCTGATGGGCGATCCGAAGCCGGTAGCCGTATCGGGCGCCGTATACGCCGAGTTCGGGCCGAAGAAGAAAGGGATCGGCACGTGGGGAACGCCGGATTGGAACGGCGTCTGGGACGTGGAAGATTTCAGCACCGCGCTCATCCGGATGGAGGACGGCAGCACGCTTACGCTGGAAGTGAGCTGGGCGGTCCATATGGATACGGACAGCAAGCCGTTCATTCATTTGATGGGCTCGGATGGAGGCGCCTCGCTGCGCGGCGGGGACGGCAAGTTTTTGACCGAATCGTTCGACCGCGCGATGGAGGTCGAGCTGAAGACGCCGGCCGGCGACGAAGGCGCGCGCATTCGGCTCAGCCGCCATTTCCTCGACTGCGTGCAAAACGGGAAGCAGCCGCTGACGTCGGCGATTACCGGTCTGACGAACAATTTGATCATCGACGCGATTTACGAGTCGTCCCGCACGGGCAGCGAAGTGAAGCTGGATTGGGACGGGCTTCGGTAAGAAAGCTTTCGCGGGAACGCTTCATGAAACGGATCGACGAAAGGAGAGCCTGCAATCGATGGCGATTTTGAGAGGATTGACCCGGGCCGGGCTCGGGAACGTCGGGAACGCCGAGCAGTTTATCGCGCTGGCGTCGAAATACGGGTTTCAGGCGGTCGATATCGACGCTGCGGGATTGGCCGAAAGCCGCGGCGTAGACGGCGCGGCGGAGCTGCTCCGCTCGCACGGCGTCGTCATCGGCGCGATCGGACTGCCCGTCCAATGGCGCACGACGGACGACGAGTTTCGAGCCGGGCTTCCCCAGCTCGCGAAACAGGCGGAGCTGGCACAGCGGCTTGGCTGCACGGCCTGCACGACGTACATTTTGCCTTCGACCGACGAACCGGCCGCGCCGTTCATGGCGGCCGCGATTCGCCGGCTGCGCCTCTGCGCGCAGCTGCTCGGCGCTTACGGCATCCGCCTCGGGCTCGAGTTCGTCGGGCCGCACCATTTGCGGACGCGGTGGAAAAACCCGTTCATCTGGACGATGCAGGATACGCTGGACATGATCGACGCGATCGGCGAACCGAACGTCGGCCTGCTGCTGGACTGCTACCATTGGTACACGAACGGCCTCGGCACGGAGGACGTCGCGCGGCTTCGCGCCGAGCAAATCGTCCACGTCCATCTGAACGACGCGCCGGCCGTACCGGTCGAGGAAGCGTTGGACAACGGCAGGCTCATCACCGGCGAAGGCGTCATCGATCTTGTCGGGTTTTTGAAGGCGCTGAAGCAAACCGGCTACAGCGGCGCCGCTTCGCAGGAAGTGCTGACCCAGCAGCCGCCGCAGGAGCCTGCGGAGGAGCTGGTGCGGCGAACGAAGACGCAGTACGACCGGCTGTTCGCGGCGGCGGGCATCGACGGATAAACCGGCCCGCGCCGATCCGTTCGAACCGCGTTCGGATCACGGCACGGCGTCCGGACGAGAGGCGGCTTAAGAGGAACGCTCGGGCGTTCCCGACAGCTTGCGGTAATCGTTCGGGGTCGTGCCTTTTTGTTCGCGGAAAATGCGCGAAAACGTATTGTAGGAGCCGTATCCGGCCTCCATCGCGATGTCGCAAATTTTCATGTCCGTCGACGACAGCAGGCCGCAGGCGTGGCGGAGCCGGACGTCGTGGACGTGCTGGAGAAACGTCCGGCCCGCCTTCTTTTTGAACAATGCGCTTAAATAGGCCGGGGAAATGCGAAAATGCCCGGCTACCGCGTTCAGCGTCAGCTCTTCCTTGAAATGATGCTGAATGTAGCGGATGACGTCCAAGTACAAGCTTTTGCCCGCGGTCCCTTCCTCCTTGATGTCGCTCCTCGCCGCCGCGGCGGCCCGCTTCCGGCTCCGGTCGAAGCCGATCAAAATGTCGATCAGCATCACTTTCATTTTGAGCCGTCTCCATGATTCGCTGCCGCGGTATTCGTCGTACAAGGCGTCGAACGACCGGTTCATTGCTTCCGCCCCCTCGCCTTCGAACGAATGGTACGAGGGGAGGGACGGATCGGAACCGACGAGCAGCCGCGCCAGCTCCGTTTTGCCTTCCATTTCCGCGAACAGTCCGTGACTGAACCGAATATTATACAAAGTGAGCGTGCAGCCCGGCTTCGTGTGCAGCTCGTGAATTTGATACGGCTGAATGAACGACAGCGTGCCCGGCTTCATCGGATGCGTGACGCCGTTGATCGTCTCCGAGCCTTCGCCGGCCGTGACGTAAGACAGCTCCAAGTAATCGTGCCGGTGAGCCGGATACCCTTGCCCGAGCCGGTTGATCGAAAAGTGCAGCGGGAAGGCGGTGTTCATATTCGGATAGTGATCGATATATTTGGGAAGGTAGGACACGGGCATTTCCTCTTTCTCGCTTTCTCGCGCATCGCGCCCGGTTTGTTCGGCCTGCGGACGCCGCGGGCGACGAATGGCTGCGAATGCTTGAACATACATTGATAGAAGCGGCTTGCAGCGAAAAAATGCGTAATCGGTATCGGATAAACCTATTATAAATCGTTATAGCCCGTTTGCGCGAAAATTCCGAAAAAAAGATTGCTGACGCCATTTTTGCTGTTACAATAAAAACAGACACAATTTCGACACAATGGACTTCGCGAGTCGCCGCATTCATCCCGAAAGGAGCAACTTCAATGGTATCGTTGCCGAAAATGAACGAGCTCGGTTTTTTCGAGATTCGCCTCGAATCGATCGGCGGACTCGGCGCCAACCTGGCCGGCAAAATGCTGGCCGAAGCGGGCGTCATGGGAGCCGGTTTGAACGGAGTCAGCTTTTCCTCCTACGGTTCGGAGAAGAAAGGCTCTCCGGTAAAAGCGCATATCCGCTTTTGCGATCCGGATACGAATATCCGCGATACGGCGCCCGTCGAACGGCCGCATGTGGTCGGCGTTTTCCACGAATCGCTGCACAAGACGGTCAACGTGATCAGCGGCATTTACGAGGACAGCCTCGTGCTCGTCAATTCGACGAAATCGACCGCGGAGCTGAAGGAGAAACTGAAGCTGAAGGGCGGCACGATCGCCGTCGTCGACGCGATCGGCATCGCGCTCGAGGAGAAAAACCGGGTCAACATGGCGATGCTCGGCGCGCTGTTCCGGTTATGCCCTTTCCTGGACGCGGAATTCATGAAGGGCGTCATTCGCAAGTCGCTGGAGAAGAAATATCCGCAGGCGGTCCAGCCGGCGATCCGCACGTTTGAAAGGGGTTTCAACGAAGTCGTGTTCGAGACGTTCGCGCTGCCGGAAGGCGAGACGATGCCCTCCTTCGTCCGGCAGGACACCCCGGTGCTCGGCTACGAGACGCAGCCGATCGGCGGAGTCATCACGAACCCCGGCAACAGCATCCTGAAAGATTTGAGCATCTCGCGCGCGGGGATGATGCCGCGGTTCGACGAAGAGAAATGCATTCATTGCGCGGCGTGCGACAACGTCTGTCCCGACTTTTGCTTCGTATGGGACGAACAGCCCGACAAGAAAGGCCGGCCGCAAATGTTTTTGCAAGGGATCGATTACCAGTACTGCAAGGGCTGCCTGAAATGCGTCACGGCTTGTCCGACCGAAGCGCTGTCCAAAGACCGCGACGACGACAAGTACGCGGAGCGGCATCGGGTGCCTCACCGGTTCGACCGGGCGATCGTGTAACTTTTACCATTTCCGAAGGAAGGGTGACAAGCATACATGGCTATTGACATCAAGCGCGAAGAGCGGAACGCGGGCAAAGTCGAGCAGCGCATCGTGTACGAATCCGGCAACGAAATGGCCGCCTACGCGGCGCACCAGATCAACTACCACATTATGGGATATTTCCCGATATCGCCGTCGACGGAAGTGGCCCAATTTCTCGATTTGATGAAGGCGAACGGCCAGCACGACGTCGTGCTCATTCCGGCCGACGGCGAGCACGGCTCGGCCGGCGTCTGCTACGGCGCGTCGGCGGCCGGCGGACGCGTGTTCAACGCGACGAGCGCGAACGGCTATTTGTACATGCTCGAGCAGATGCCCGTCCAGTCGGGGACGCGTTTTCCGATGGTGATGAACCTCGTCTGCCGGTCCGTGTCGGGGCCGCTCGACATTCACGGCGACCATTCGGACTTGTATTACGCGCTCAATACCGGCTGGCCGATCCTGATGTGCCGCGACCCGCAGGCGGTGTACGACATGAACATCATGGCGCTCAAGCTGGCGGAAGACCCGGAGGTGCGCCTGCCGGTGCTCGTCGCCTCGGACGGCTATTTCACGTCGCACCAGAAGCGCCGCGTCATGACGTTCGCGCATCGCCAGGACGTGCTGAACTTCGTCGGCGAGCGGCCGCCGGCCGGCTTCCCGGACGTGCTCGACCGCAGCAATCCGATTACGGTCGGCCCGTACATGAACGAGCCGGACTATATTAACAATTGCTACCAGCAATCGATGGCGATGTACCGGGCGGAAGCCGTTTACGAGCGCATTCGCAACGAATACGCCGAGCTGACCGGGCGCGATTATCCGATCCTCGATCTGTATCGGATGGAGGACGCCGAAGTCGCCGTGTTTTTGATGAACTCGGCGTCGGAAATCATCAAGGACGTCGTCGACCAGCTGCGCGCGCAAGGCATCAAGGCCGGGTCGATCGCCCCGAACATGATCCGCCCGTTCCCGCAGAAGCAAATCGCCGAGGCGCTGAAAAACGTAAGGGCGGTGACGGTCGGCGACCGCGCCGATTCGTACGGCGGCTACGGCGGCAATATGGTGAACGAGATCAAGGCGGCGCTGTTCACGTACGGCAACCGCGACACGCTCGTCATCAGCCGCGTCTACGGTCTCGGCGGCAAAGATTTTTACGCCGAGGACGGCCACAACCTGTTCAAGTTCGCGATCGACGCGGCGGAGAAAGGCTACGTCGAGAAGCCGTTCGACTATTACGGCCATACGCCGGGCGATCCGGCGAAAGCGCCGAAGCGCGTGCTCAATCCGATGAAATACGAGGATTTGAAAACGGGCTTGATCACCGTTACGCCGGACGCCGCGACGGGCAAGCTGAACGTGCGCATCCCGCCGCTCCGCTCGCTGACGAAAAAGCCGAAGCGGATCGCGCCGGGACACGGCGCATGTCCGGGCTGCGGCATTTTTTCCGGGCTCGAGCTGTTTTTCAAAGGCATCGAGGGCGATATCGTGGCGCTGTTCCATACCGGCTGCGCGATGGTCGTCACGACGGGCTACCCGTATTCGGCGCACAAGGCGACGTACATCCACAACTTGTTCCAGAACGGAGCGGCCACGTTGTCCGGAACGGTCGAAATGTTCTGGGAGCGCAAGCGGAGAGGCGAGCTCGACCATTTGAACCTGCCGGACGACTTCACGTTCGTCATGGTGACCGGCGACGGCGGCATGGACATCGGCATGGGGCCGGCGATCGGCGCCGCGCTGCGCAATCATAAAATGATCATCCTCGAATACGATAACGAAGGCTATATGAACACGGGAGCGCAGCTGTCGTATTCGACGCCGATCGGCCACCGGACGTCGACGTCCAACGTCGGCAAGAAGCAGGCCGGGAAGCTGTTCCATCATAAGGATACGGCGCAAATTATGGCCGCGACGAACATTCCGTACGTGTTCACCGGCTCCGAGTCGTATCCGCAGGACCTCGTCAAGAAGGCGGCCAAGGCGCAATGGTACGCGCAAAACGAAGGGCTCGTGTACGGCAAAATTTTGATCACGTGCCCGCTCAACTGGCTGTCGGACGACCAGGAAGGGACGAACATCGTCGATGCGGCCGTCAATTCGTGCTTTTTCCCGCTGTACGAGGTGGAGCGCGGCATCACGAACATAACGTACAACCCCGAGGAGAAAAACAAAATGGTCTCCGTCGCCGAATGGCTCGGCACGATGGGCAAGACGAAGCATATGACGAAGCCGGAAAACGCCGAGGCGCTCGCCGAATTCGAGCAGGAGGTCGCCCGCCGCTGGAACCGGCTGAAGGCGAAGCACGAGAACCCGTATTTGTAAAAGACGTCGGGTTGACCGCCGTCATGCGAAGCCGAACACCGTGCACCGTCAGGAGGGATGTTATGCCGTACGTGCTGAAGCATATCGTAAGCTCGGAGCTGTTCGCCTGCACGCTGCTGAATCGGTACGACCTGCCTTATTACGGCGTCAAGGAATGGGACGACGAGGCGACGGCGCTAGGCGACAAAAATCCGTTTCTGGCCGCCCGCAGCGTGGAAGATCCGCGAGCGTGGGACGTCGTCGAACTGGAGGAAATGAAGCTGAAGATGGCGAACGTGAAGCTGAAAAACGATCCGTCCAACCGGTTGTTTCTGGGCGAAGACGGCGCGTTCCGCCTGGAGAAGCGAGAGTAGGAAGCGGCGGCGAAGACGATTCGGAAGAAGCGGATCGTAGCCGATCGTGAGGAAGCGAAGCCGCGGGTACCGGCAGACCGGTCGCTCCGCGGCTTTTTGCCGCTCGGCGTATATCATTCTTTCGTAGGAGCGTTTCGCCGCTTGCGCGAAGCGGTGACGTCCGGCGGCAAAAGGGCGACGCGGGCTCGTTCGTTTAAGAGGCTTCAATGACCGCTATTCCCAAAAAAAAGAACCCGCCAAGCAACGGGCCGCGGGTCCAAATGTATATATATCAAAAAGGGGGTCGAGTACTATCGTACACGGATTTCATTAAGGGGAGATGAAAGGAATATTACAAGTTCATTACAATTATCGCGCGCTTCCGAGGGCAGGGAGCGGAGCTTTCGCGTAGCCGACCAAATGGCCGGCTTCGTCGAAGCTGAAGCGGTGGTCCATCGTTTCGCCATCCAGCATGCCCGGCAAAAATTGCCGGACGTTGTCCGCGATGCCGTCATTGTCCGGATGCAAAACCCAGTCCGCGCTTTTCCAATCGAGCACGCCTTCGTCGACCCGTACGGGCGTCGGAAACGAAAAGGACGGCGGCACGGAAGCGAGATATACGTACATCCCCGAAACGCCCGTCTTCGTCAACCACGTTACCGTTCCGGCCGGCTCCGGCTTGTCGATCCGGATGCCCGTCTCCTCCCGTATTTCCCGCACGATGCAGTCGAGCGGCGTTTCGCCGGGCTCGATTTTGCCGCCGATTCCGTTCCACTTTCCCATATTCGGCCGGGCGAACCGGTTCAGCAGCAGCAGCTCGCGCTCGCGTCTGACAAAACATAGCGTATAGGCGTACATGGACGTCGCTCCTTAAGTACAAGTTGAACATCGGTCAGGCGGACATCGCTCCGGAACGCGCTTTCGCGCGCCGTTCCAGCGTTTGGGCGATCCACATCAGCGCCAGCGCGGCGGCGACGAGAACGGCCGGAATGACGAAAATCGCAGGACTGTAGCCGGGCACGAGAAAAGGGAGCAAATAGCCGACAAGCGACGCCGTCTGGGTCAATACGACGTACAGGCTCGAGCCGAACCCGATCCGCGTATGAAACATGCGCTGCACGTAGCCCATCGCCACGCCGAACAGCACGGACACGTAAAACGAATACAGCGGCTGCACCGCGAAAAAGACGGCCAGAGGCGGACTGAGCGTATATACCGCATAGACGAACACGGCGAACAGGCTGGCGATCCGGATGACCCGCTTGCTGCCGTACTTGGCGGCCCAATACCCGGCCAACGTCATGAACAGCAGCTCGAACACGGCCTGGATGCTCCACAAATAAGACATCAGCTGCGGCTTGCCGAACAGCTGCACGACGACGAGCGGGAGGTACAGCCCGCGGAGCGCGTCCCCGCACGACAGCAGCAGCAGCGCCACGAGCATGAAAACGGAGAACGGCTCTCCGCGGCTAGTTCCCGCGGCGGGAGGGGCGTCCCCGCGCTCCTTGTACACGAGCAGCATGGCGAGCAGGCAGGCGTAGCCGAGAAAGTTGCCGATCAGGATGCCCCGGAAATCGGCGACCAGATAGACGTTCGCGCCGACGAGCAGCCCGGCGAAGAAGCCGACGCTCAGCGTCGACCGCAGCCAAATTTGGGCCATCTCGAAAAAATCGGCCGCCTCGTTCATAAAGTGGTTGCGCGCCATCGCGAACAGCTGGCCCATAATGAGGCCGGACGGTCCGACGATCAGCGCCATCCCGGTCAGCGTCAGCCCGTATCCGGCGGCGTTCATGTAAATCGCCAGGCCCAGCATGGCCGATGCGCTGGCTGCGATCGGCAGCGCTTTTTTGCGCTTGATCCGGTCGCTGACGAAACCGACGCCGAGCGTCACGATCATGTTGATCAGCAGCGCGATCGAAAACACCGAAGCGATCTGAACTTTGCCGAGTCCGATCGCGTCGCGCATATAGACGGCGTTCATCGGCGCCAAAATGCCGAGTCCGATCCCGTAGCAAAACATTCCGACTATCAAAGGGAGAGCCCCTCGGATACGGAAAAACGATTTGACGTCCGACAGCCATTTCACCCGGCATCCTCCATCCTCTGGTCGATCGGTCGGAGCGCACGTTTTCGCGAGTTTGCCCCGGATTGCCTCCGGACCGCGCGGCCGCCGTTTTTTTTCGGCTTCGCCCCGAACGAGTCCGCCCGTCGTTTCCTTCTCTAAATCTAACGCGCAAGCGGCCCGCTTTCAAGACGAAAATGGAATAAACCGGATTTCGTCCGCGCCGAGCCGCAACGAACGCATCGCCGTCATCGGAAAGAAGCCGCCCCTCGGGAGGGACGGCCTATTCGCTTGCCATGGACGATCCGGCGGCTTATACGGTTTTGTACGACAGCACTAAGCGTCCGAGCAGCTCATTCGGCAAAAACGGACCGAGTCCGGCCAAATGCTCGGGCGCGAGACGTCCCGCCCCGAGCGATTCGATCAGCATGACCAAGTCGGCTTGATCGAGGAAGGGCGCGAGCTTCACGATGCCCGACGGATCGAGCGTTCCGTCCAGCGTCCGCTTCACGAGGCGGGACAGCGTCGTCTTTTCCAGAAACGGGCATAAACTTCGAACGACGCTCCAATCAATCGTTCCCGCTTCGGCGGCTTCGACCAACCGGTCGAGCAGCTGCTTGCCGAGAAACGGGGCAAGGGCGACAATATGCTGCGCATCGATCGAGCCGTCGATCGCGCGGGCGACGAGCTTCTCCAGCGTCGCTCTTCCGAGAAACGGGGCCAGCGCGCGAAGCGACGCCCAGTCGTTTTCGATCGCGATCGTCTCGACGATCGATTCCAGCGCGTCCTTGGGCAGAAACGGGGCGAGGCTGCGAATGTGGGCGAGCGTGATCGGCCGCGGATTCGACTGCGCCTCGCGGTCGGCGTCGGCCGGCTCCGGCGTCGGCGCCGGCCGTGAGGCCTCCGCGGAAGCGGCATCGGCTGCGCCGTCTTCGGCGGCCGGAGCGGGTGCGACCGGATGCTTCGCGTGCCCGGCATGCTTCGCGTCGAGTCGCGAAAAGGCGCTGCGCAGGGCGCTGGCCATTTGCCGGATGTCTACGGCGGGCAAGCCGTCCTTCAATTGGCGGAGCTCCGCGAAGCGCTCCGTTTCCGTTTCTTGCCGGACGTCCGCCTCGCGGGCCGATTCCGGTTTGCCGGCGTCGCCTTCCGAGCTTCTTTCGTCCGCTTGCGGCCATGTGTCCGCTCCGCTCCCGGCGTCCGTCCCGTACGCCTCGTCCGTTCCGGCCGGTTCCGCCGCGCCGGCAGCGACCGTTTCTCCGGCCGCGATCGCGGGAGGCGCCGCCTGCGCCCGTTCGCCTTTCAGCAGCTCGTCGACCGTAATGCCGAGCAGGGAAGCGAGACCCGGAAGCAGTCCGATATCCGGAAGCGATTCGCCGCGCTCCCATTTCGAGACCGCTTGGTGGCTGACGCTGAGCATGCCCGCCAGCTCCGCCTGCGTATAATCTTTCGTTTTGCGCAGCTCCGATATAAACGCTCCGATTTTTAGCACGTCCATTTGAAGCGATTCCTCCTCGAATTTGGTTTCGCAAAAGCGCGCCGTTTGCTGACCTAACCGTACCATACGCACCCAGGGAAACCAATCTCCGGTTAGTTGAGCTTGCCTGACATTCCGCCGCCGAACGAATTCAACCGACGGTTGAATCGGTTATGTCTCGCGATCGTAAGCAATGGAGGAGACGAACATGGACCAGGGCGGGCGATCTTTCGCGCGAAGCCGGCATGCCGCAAATCGGAGGAACGTATCGATTTAATCGGCAAATTGAACGAAATAACCTGTAATCCGTCTAAAAGAACCGCGAATAGTCGTTGTAAAAGTGAACGAATTTGTATAATATCGTTTAAAAATGACGATTCAACCGTTGGAGGTGCACTTGCATGGCTGTCATCGACATGATCCGGCTCACGAAATCGTACGGCAACTACCGGGCGCTTGACGGCGTCGATATGCGCGTGAACGAAGGGGAAGCGTTCGGCTTTATCGGGCCGAACGGAGCGGGCAAATCGACCGCGATTCGCATTGCGCTCGGTCTGCTTCGCAAGGACGGCGGAGACGTACGCCTGTTCGGCAAAGACCCTTGGCGCGACGCGCCGGAGCTGCACCGGCGATTGGCGTACGTGCCCGGGGAAGTAAGCTTGTGGCCGAGCCTCACCGGAGGCGAGGCGATCGACTTTTTGCTGCGGCTGAGAGGCGGCGTCGACCGGAAGCGACGTTCCGAGCTGCTCGAGCGCTTTCAGCTCGACCCGGGCAAAAAGTGCCGCGCCTACTCGAAGGGCAATCGCCAAAAAGTGGCGCTCGTCGCCGCCTTCGCCTCGAACAGCGAGCTGTATATTCTCGACGAGCCGACCTCGGGGCTCGATCCGTTGATGGAGGCGGTGTTTCGCGAATGTATGGCGGAAGCGAAAGCGGCCGGAAAGACGGTGCTGCTGTCGAGCCATATTCTTGCGGAGGTGGAGGAGCTGTGCGACCGGGTCGCGATTATAAAAGCCGGCCGCGTCGTCGAATCGGGAACGTTCGCCGAATTGCGCCACCTGACCCGTACGTTCGTTACGGCGGAGCTGGCCGGTCCGGTGAACGGGCTGAGCGGCGTCGACGGGGTGCACGACCTCGAAACGCAAGGAAACGCAGTGCGGTTTTCGGTCGATGCGCGCGCTTTGGACCGGGCGCTGCTCACGCTCTCCGCGGCCGGCGTGCGCAGCTTGACGAGTCGTCCGCCCACGCTGGAGGAGCTGTTCATGCGTCATTACGAGACGGAAGGGGCGAATCGCCCGATGCCGACGCGACAAGGGAGGGACGAGCGATGAAACAGCTTGCGGGAACGGTCGCGATGATCGGTTTCATTTTGCGGCGCGAAAAAATCGGGCTGCCGCTGTGGATCGCGCTGTTGCTTCTTCTGGTAATCGGGACCGCCTTCAACTATGCGCGGGTGCTGTCCACCGACGCGCTGCGGCAAAGCATCGCCGCGGAAATCGGCCGCAACAAGCTGCTGCTGGCGTTCGGCGGGGTGCTGAACGAAGTGAGCTTGGCCGGGTTGTCGGTTTGGAAGATCGGCGATATTTGCTACACGCTTATCGGGCTGATGAGCGTGTTGACGGTCGTTCGCCATACGCGGGCCGAGGAAGAGTCCGGCCGCCAGGAGCTTGTAGGCGCGGGAGCCGTCGGCCGGCTCGCTTCGCTGACGGCGAGCCTCGTCGTCGCATGCGGCGCCTGCGCGCTGACGGGCGGGCTGGCCGCGCTCGAATGGATCGTCTACGGCTTCGAGCCGGCCGGTTCGATCGCGTTCGGCATCGCGCTGGCCGCGTCGGGCTGCTTTTACGCGGCGGTCGCCGCGCTGTCGGCCCAGCTCGCCGAAACGGCGAGCAAGTCCGACATGATCGCCCTATCCGTGCTCGCGGCCGGCTATATGCTGCGATTCGCCGGCGACGGTTCCGGGCAAGCGTGGATGAAATGGTTGTCGCCGCAAGGATGGAGCCATCTCGTTGCGCCTTTCGGCGACGAACGCTGGCTTCTCCCGGCGCTGCCGGTCGCTGCCGCCGTCGTCGTCGCCGGAGCCGCATTCCGGATCGCCGCGAGCCGCGACCTCGGCGCCGGGCTGCTGCCGCCGAAGCCCGGGCCGTCGTCGGCCCCGCGGCTCGGCAGTCCGCTTGCGCTCGCCTGGCGGCTGCAACGCGGGCTGCTGCTCGGATGGACGATCGGCTTCGCGCTGGCGGGAGCGCTGCTCGGCGGCCTCATCGGCGGACTGTCCGACAGCGGGGCGCTTTCCGATTGGGGCAAGGAACTGTTTAAACGGTATGCGGACGCCCCGTCGGCTTCGTTCGAGGACGTGTTCGCCTGGGTAATCGTGCTCAGCATGGGCTATACGGCGATGCTGTACGCGATGCTGGCGATGCTGCGGCTGCGGGCCGAAGAAGCGGAGGGACGGGCGGATGCGATGCTGGCCGCGCCGGTCGGCCGGCTTGAGTGGGCTCTCGGCCATCTCGTCATCGCCGCTGCCGGTACGGTCGTTCTCATGACGGCGGTCGGCGCCGCGATCGGCTTGACCTTCGGGCTGAACACGGGCGAAGGGCTCGAGAAGGTCCCGACAATCGTCGCGGCCGCTTTGGTTCAGGTGCCGGCCGTATGGGTGATGGGAGGCGTCGCGGCATTCGCGTTCGGTTTCGTGCCGCGATTCACGGCCGCCGTCTGCTGGTTTGCGTATTTGTTTTTTAACTTGTTCGGAGAAGTGATCGGCCCGATATTCGGACTCGATTATTGGGCAGCCAATCTTGTCATCCCGTTTCATCATGTGCCGAAAATCATGACCGGCGGCGAATTCGCGATCGTTCCGCTGCTTCGGTTGACCGGCATCGCCGCCGCGCTGACCGCTTTCGGCTTGTGGAGATGGCGCGTCCGCGACGTCGGCTGACCGGCGCGCCGAACCGAATCGCCGTTCGTTTCCCGCTCCGCCTCCGGGCCGCGAAGCTTCTCCCGCGTTTTCCTGCTATAATGGCGATAGCGGATTTTTAGCCTGATCCAGCGTCGCAAGAAACGGAGGGATGCGCGGTGCCGCATGACGATGTCCGTAAAAAATCGAAAAAACGGGACCATATTTTGCAAGCGGCGGAGCGGCTGTTTTTGCAAAAAGGGCTCAGGGCGGTCACAATCGAACAAATCGTGCGCGAAGCGGGCGTCAGCAAAGCGACGCTGTATAATCATTTTCCCGACAAACGACAGATCGCGGAAAGCGTCCTGGACCATATCGCCGACTCGGTCTTGCAAAACCTGGAGCAAATCGTGGAACAAGGCAAGCGCGGGCGGCTGACGCAAGAGCTGTTTCTGAGCTTGTTCGACATGAACCGGTACGACCATTTTTTGCAATCCGGGTTCGGCATGGAGCTGCTGCAGGATTACCCCGACACGATGCGCAGCTACTCGGAGCGTTGGGCGGGCCGAATATTGCCGGTCTTTCGCGAGCTGATCCGCATGGCCAAAATCGACGGCATCGTCCGTATGGACGTCGACCCGGACGTGCTCATCGTATACACGCTTTCCGTCAAGCGGGCGTTTCAAGACAATCCGCATGTGCCGGCGAACATGAGTTTGAAGGACTTTTCGCAAAAGTTTTACGATTTATACTTGAACGGCGTCATGGAAAAAGACGGCCGCCGGCCGGAGGAAGTCTAGAGGCCGCCCCTGCGCCGGCAGCTGACGGAAGTCGAAGCGGCTCGTTCAACCGGCATTGTTCCGCTTTTCAACGGACGCGGCGGGAACGAGGGCGAACGGCAAATAAAGCGCGAGGAACAGGACGAGCGCAACCGCTTCCATCGACAGCAAGTACCACGGATAAGGACCGAGATAGTCGAGCAGCGACGCCGTATCCGGCTTGCGGGCCACGAACATGTAGTTGCCGCCCGTGACGGAATTGACGACGAATACGAAAACGAGCGCGATATTCAAATAGCCGAGCGTCGTAAACACCGATTTCAGCGTCGGCCGGAACCGCTCGACCCAGGTCATGTAAAGGACGGACACTATAATCGCGATATGGGCGACGAAAAATTCGACGTACCGGAAGTGGGGAAAGTCGTAAGCGAGAACCGGCGTCAGCAGCGCCTGCAGCGCGCCGCCGATCCCGGTGAAGTAAACGATTCGGAACAGGGCGAGACTGCGAAAAAGAAGCATGAAGACGCACAAATATAACGAAATGGTGCACAGCTCCAGCGGCAGCGTGTCTTTCGGGTCGTAGACCCGCTCCGCGACGTACCAGGCGTTGAGCGCGAGCTCCGAGGCCGCCAACACGGCGGCAAGCGCGTAGCGGACGTACCGCGCCCGCTCGCTGCCGCGCAGCCGGCTGCGAAACGCATACAGCAACGCGACCGAGAAGGCGAACGCAACCAAAGCCGCAACATGGGACGGCGAGTAGGCGACAAAAGCGTCCGCTCCCTCCGCGTCGAAAAATCGATCCATCGGCATCCCCCTTCGATCCGAGCGGCACGCCGCCGCGGCGGATTATCGATAATAGGAAAGCAGGGAAACTTTTTTGCCCGCGGCGGCGCTGTCGATCGCCCCGTAAACCATCGCCACGCTTTTGATATTGTCGCTGTAGGTCGTTTCGGCTTCGCGCCCTTCGGCCAGCGCGGCGAACATGTCGTCCAGACAGCCGTCGTGTCCTTCCCGGCCGGTCCATCGTTCGTCCAAAGCCGGTCCTCGCTCCGTCCGCCGAAACAGACCGGGCTCGCCGCCGCCTGCCGGGGCCGGCGTAACGACCGTTTCGATATAAGGCGGCCGCTCGCCGTCCCAGATCGCCGTGCCGCCGCTTCCCGTTATGCGCCAGGACGATTCCCAGGACGTCGGGGCGCCTTCCGCGCACCAGGAGCCGTTGTACGTAAAGACGATGCCGTTATCGAATTCGAAAATGCAGGCGGCCGCCGCCTTGCCCGCATACCAGGAGCCGGGGGGATTGAACTCGTGGGCGTAAACGGAAACGGGATCGCCGCCGGCCAGAAACCGGGCCTGGTCGAACGTATGGATCGCCATGTCCAGCAGCAGCGGGCTGTCCATCGTTTCGCGAAAGCCGCCGAAATGCGGCCCGAGGAAAAAGTTCGCGGTCATAAAGCCGGGCGCGCCGATCGCTCCGGCGTCCAGCGCGTCCTTCAGCGAGCGAATGCCGCGCAGGTAGCGCCGGTTTTGCATAATCGCGTAGGATTGCCCGGACCGGCGTACGGCTTCCGCGATCGCCTTCGCGTCTTCCATCGAGGCGGCCATCGGCTTTTCGCCCAGCACGCTGCAGCCGTTCGCGACGGCCGTCGTTACGATGCTCCGATGCGCCTGCGGGATCGTGACGTCGAAGACGAGATTCGCGCCGGAATCGGCGATCGCTTCGGACAGGTCCGTATAAGCGCGGCAGGCGATACCGTACTGCTCCGCCATCGCTTCGGCAGCGGACAAGCGAATGTCCGCGAGGCCGACGATGTCGCAGTCTTCGCGCGAGAGGCCATACGATACCCATTTTTTGGCCATGCCGCCGCAGCCGGCCACGACGATGCGAAACGGTTTCAAAACAACCTCTCCCTTCGGGCGGAAGTTGATGTCGGATCCGTCGGATGCGGTCCGAACCGACTTCCGTCGGAGTTGCGCTATTTGCGCTTGAAGCTTTCCTGCGCGCTTCGGCCGAGTTTTTTGAGCAGCTCGGCGGCCGCCCGCCGTTCTTCGGGGGAAAGCCCGCTCACCGCTTGCTCGATGACATCGGCGTGCTCCGGGAACGACCGCTCCAAAAATTCGACGCCGCGCGGCGTAATTTCGGCGTACCATATTCTGCGGTCGTCCGGATCGCCGACGCGGACGACGAGCTCCTTTTTCTCCAGCTTGTCGACGACGTACGTAATGTTGCCGCTCGTCATCAATATTTTTTCGCCGATTTGCTGCAGCGGTTGGCGTCCTTTATGATACAGCAGCTCGAGAACGCCGAATTCGGTCCGATTCAATCCGAGCCGGCGAATATGCCGGTCGGCGTGGGCGTTCACCCATTGGCTGGCGCGGGTCAGCACGACGAACAGATGAAGCGATTCGTCTTTGGCGTTTTTCATCATCGGGCTCCTTCCGTGGTGCTGTTCGTTACATATCTTAATATTAAGATAAAGCGCGGCGCTGCCGTTGTCAAGTCTTTCGGAAAAGAGCGGGGGGCCGATTGGACGCCGCTTCGCCTTTCCCCTATACTATTACCATCGTTTCACCAATCGATGCGGCTTACCGAAGCCGTTTGCCGAAAAGAGGACCAACGATGAGCTTAACGTTTTCGTCGCTCGGCTTGCCGGGCGACCTGTGCGAATATTTGCGCCGGTCCGGGATCGAATCGCCGACTCCGGTACAGCGGCTGGCGATTCCGTCCGCCTTGGCGGGACGGGACGTGATCGTCCAGGCGCAGACCGGCACGGGCAAGACGCTCGCCTTCTTGCTGCCGCTGCTGGCGCACGCTCCCGCCGTCCGAAACGAAGGCGTCCGCGCGCTCGTGCTGACGCCTACGCGGGAGCTGGCGATCCAAATCGCCTCCGAAGCCCGCGGCATCGCGGATGCGGTCGGCCTGACGGTATTGTCCGTGTACGGCGGTCAGGACGTGATCGCGCAGGCGCATAAGCTGGAGGCGGCGCCGGATCTGGTCGTCGCCACTCCGGGAAGGCTGCTCGACCATACGAGGCGGGGCACCGTCGACCTGTCGCATCTGTCCGCGCTCGTCCTGGACGAAGCCGATCAAATGCTGCATATGGGCTTTTTGCCGGAAGTGGAGGAAGTGATCCGCTTGACGCCCGACAGCCGGCAGACGATGCTGTTTTCGGCCACGTTTCCGGAGTCGGTGCGCGCGTTGTCCGAACGCTACATGAATCGGCCCGAAGACATTCGCGTGCAGGGCCGGCAGGTGACGCTGGACGAAATTCGCCAATACGCGGCGGAAACGACGGACCGTCTCCGCAAGCAAACGCTTTTGCGGCTGATCGCCGAACACCGGCCGCGTCTGGCCGTCGTATTTTGCCGGACGAAAATTCGCGCCAAAAAGCTGGCGGCCGATTTGGCGGCGGAAGGCTGGAACGCGGGCGAGCTGCACGGCGACTTGACGCAGGCGCAGCGGGAGGCGGTCATGACCCGGTTTCGCGCCGGCGCCGTCCGGCTGCTCGTGGCGACCGACGTCGCGGCGCGAGGGCTTGACGTCGAAGGCGTGACCCACGTGTACAATTACGACGTCCCGCATGATCCGGAAAGCTATATTCACCGGATCGGGCGTACGGGGCGGGCCGGACAAAGAGGGACGGCGGTCTCGCTGGTCGCCGCGAAGGACGAAGCGGCGCTGCGCGACATCGAGCGGGCGATCGGGGCCGGGCTGGAGCGCATCCCGCTGCGCGGCGAACGCGAGCGGCCGCCCGCTTCGGCGACGGAGCGCGAGCCCGCGCGGCAAGCGGCGTCCGCGG